>CAZKWW010000184.1:0-1507 GCA_964556635.1 uncultured Candidatus Ruthturnera sp. | reverse complement strand
TTCTTGCTAACTTTAACCTCCCACATTAATTGCGCTTTCTCATCCACAACACAGAACCATTGTTTGGCATCATTTGCCAGTAAGTCGCCTTCGCTTGAAATCTTAATTAGCTTAGCATTGGCCAAGGTGCTGAGACATAAGGTGATAAATAATAAGGCGATTTTATTCATTGACTAATTTTGTTATTTTGTTGGCACTGGCTGGCGCCATATTAAGGCCATTACGAAAATGCCCGGTATTAATAAATAAATTTTGATATTTTTCATCTTTAGCAACCACCACTCTGCCTGAACGACTGGCCGGCCTAAAACCTGACCAATGGTGTTCGATTTTGGCATTCTTAAGTGTTGGTATATGTTGCCAAGCAAACTCATGAAGGCTTTGTTTGGTTTGATCATCAATATCACGATTAAACCCAACGGCCTCCATAGTTGAACCAACGAGTATTTTACCATCGACTCTAGGGATTATATAACGACCCTGATCAAGAATAACGTGAGGGATTTCACCTGCTTGCGCTTTAAGCACAATCATCTGTCCCTTCATTGGAAAAATTTCATCTTTTAAAGTTAATAATTGCTCACTCCAGGCGCCAGCACAAGTAACTACATTATCAGCCAAAAAATCACCTTTTGAGGTATACACACCCAACACTCTATTTTCTTTAGTAATAAGATTTTCAACCTGTGTATGCTCAACAACTTTAACGCCTTTTTGAATAATATCTGCCTTTAGTGCTTGCAACAATCTAGGGTTTCTAACGCTTGCCACATGAGTAAATAAAGCACCGTCAGCGTGATCATCATAACTAATCTGATAGCGCTGCATCCATGCTTTTGCCTCAGGTGTATCAAATTCGTCCATCATCAATAAGCCGGATTTTTGATACTGAGGGTCAACACCACTAGAGCGATGTAAATCATCACACAGCTCTTCATAAACGGCCTGAGACTCAAAACTTAAATCATTGGTTAAATCATCATAATGCCATGGGTATAAAGGGCTGATAATACCACCACCTGCCCATGAAGACTCATGGCCACACTCACGTTGATCTATCAATGTAACTTTGGCACCTGAAATTGCCAGCATACGAGCGCTCATCATGCCAATAACGCCACCACCAACTACAATACAATCACTCATGATTTCTTAAAATCGTCAAATAATAACAATGCCACACCCACAGCAATCAAAATATCTGCTACGTTAAATACCGGCCAATAAAATGTTTGATAATGAAGATCAATAAAATCAATCACAAAGCCTAGAAAAAAACGATCGATCAGATTGCCTAGTGCGCCCGCCAAAAGAACAGACAAAGCACTGAGTTTTAACACTTGGCTTACTTCTACTCGGCGCATCCAAACAATAATAGCAATACTGTCGAATAATGAAATACCAGAGAGTAAGTATCGCTGCCAACCTGACTGATCAGCCAAAAAACTAAAAGCTGCACCATAGTTGTGCACGTGCGTTAGACTAAGAAAATCATTAATAAGAATTG
>CAZKWW010000183.1:0-1522 GCA_964556635.1 uncultured Candidatus Ruthturnera sp. | reverse complement strand
CATTGATAGACGGCATGCTTGAGGCGGGAATGTAGTGTGTGGGTAAGCATTTTCCTGGGGATGGATTTGTTGCTGCTGACTCACACCTAGATTTGCCGATTGACGATCGTCCACTCATGGCGCTACTTCCAGATATGGAAACTTTTAAGGATCTAGCAAATAAAGGTTTAGATGCCGTTATGCCAGCGCACGTGGTGTACTCCCAAGTAGATGATAAACCTGCAGGGTTTTCAAAAAAATGGATTAAAGAAATCTTACAATCGCAACTTGGTTTTGGTGGGGTAATTTTTAGTGATGATCTTTCTATGCAGGGCGCGCATTTTATTAAAGACATTGCCGAGCGAGTTCAGGTGTCACTTGATAGTGGTTGTGATATGGCTTTGATTTGTAATCATCCTGAGTTAGTAGCGCAAGTCATTGATTTTGATTGGCCCAAGAGTGAGAAACTACACTTAATGAAAGGGAATAAGTCTTTTAATCTTGATAAAATAACACATAACAACCACTTGCAAAATATTCAAACATTATTATGAGCAAAGACAACAATCAAGATTTTGAAGTCCGTCTACTAAGCGCGGTTAGACAAACCTTAATCTCTGTAGCAAAAGACACTATGACTAAGCCAGGCTTGCGTCATCCATTAACAGAAGACACACAAAAAATGATCACTGATTGTTTGGATATCGTAGTTTCCAGACAAACAGCCATTGAAAAAGAAGCGAGCACACATACCAAGATGAAACCCGTCTTTACCGATGAAGAAACCGTTCAAAGTTTCTCAATCGATGATCTTAAAAAGACCTTAAATTAGATTTATTTTTCAGCAAGCAAGGCTTGCTGAATTAAACATATTCTAGATTGGCGTAAGAGCTAATCAACCACTTAGTGCCAGCAGATTTAAACTTGATTTGAATACGAGCTGAGTCGCCTTCTCCTTCAAAGTTAAGCACTGTACCAAAGCCAAATTTCGCGTGTTTAACTGTCACACCGATTGACAATTGACCTTGCCCTTCAGGCGCTATGTCTTGGTTATAGATGTCATCTTCTTGATAGTTCTGTAAGGTTGCACCAAATTTTTGTTTAACTGAATTTGTATGCTCAGTCGGTATTTCATCTAAAAATCGGGAAGGGTAAGCATACAAAGACTGCCCATGTAAAAAGCGCTTAATCGCAAATGATAGGCTGAGTTTTTTCATTGCACGAGTCATGCCGACGTAACACCTTCTTTCTTCATCCATTAAGTGAGGCTCATCTTTGCTTTGCCTTGAAGGGAATAAATCTTCTTCCATGCCGGTTAAAAACACGTAAGGAAACTCTAATCCTTTGGCAGAATGAATAGTCATCAACTGTACATTTTGATTTTCAGGTGCGTTGGTATCGCCACTCGAATCTAATGAGGCCAGTGAGATAAATCCGACTACTTCATTCATCTCACTGTCTTCTTCGTGAACGTATTGTTTGGCTGCGGCAATGAGCTCTTCTAAGTTTTCTTTTTTACTACCAGCTTTATCAGTTTTGTCGT
>CAZKWW010000182.1:304-1665 GCA_964556635.1 uncultured Candidatus Ruthturnera sp. | reverse complement strand
GCCGCCTAACTAAACTTGAGGAGAATAAAAAAAACGACTACCTAGTAGAAAATCATGAAATATATCTCGGGGGAGAGACTATGATCTTCTAAGTATTATTATACCATAATATTAGAAAAATATAATATAGATTGTAAATTTATTTACAAAACAAGGACTATAAAATATGCATAAAGGCATTAAGCAACACCCCAACAAAGGAATATTAGCACTCCTAGCAACGCTATTCCTATTCTCTAGCAATGCATTTGCAAGAACACAAGTTATTGATGCCAGTATTGACTCAGTTGAGCCAATCTACATGAATTACAAAATCGAAAAAATCATCAAACCTTGTCAATCTATGACGCCAGGCTGCTGGAATGTAAAATATCAAAAAAGAGCTTTAAAGTCACTTCAAGGCTATCGGGTTAAGCTGTCTTATGAAAGCCAACAATTCACTACTCGTATGCGTACAAAGCCTGCAAGCGAACAGTTAAAAATCAGAGTAAGTGCAGATTTACTTGGTCAGCCAAGTAACGTTGCAATGAACGCAGTGGTTGTCTATTAGTGCTTTTCTAAGCTCGCCACTTGTTTTGGCGCACTAACTTTTGGCATTGGTAATGCCTCAACAACAAAGTCATACCCCTTATTGCCGTAGTTATAAAAAGCACTGTCTGCTCTTTGCATAGGTGCCTTAGGCAAAAGATCAAACATTGCTAATGGATTAAACACGCCGTAAGGCTTAGAAGCCTCAGCAGAAGCACCTGTCGCAGCTAATAATAGCGCTAGTGCAATCGTGTTAATCATAATCATTACTTTCATTTTGTTTGTCTCTTGGTTAATTAGTATGTTGCCACCTTATCTCTTGAGGAGAGAATAATTCTTGGGGGAGAGTGGCAACATGAAACATATTATATCACGAAACTCTAATATGTCAAGTATATTATATAAATTAATTCTAATATAGTTTTAAAATAGGGTAAAAGCACACTACACTTTTTGGCAATATTAGCCATTAATGATAGTCATACCAATGATTTCAATTATGTTAATATTGAAACTGAAGTAACAAAACAATTATTTTTTTATCTTGAGGAGAAAACAAATATGATGAAGTATGACGGTCAAGAAATTGGCTCACCAAAATGTGGTATTACCCAAGTGTGTGTTGCAATGGCCATGTTAGCTGGTGCATTTCTAACCCTGATCATTATTGGTTTGGTCATGAATTACATGCCAGGCGTGTAGATCTTTTACAAGCTTGCAAATAAAGAGCGCACTTTTTAGTGCGCTTTTTTTATGGTCTGACCAGTATCTAGAATTAATATCAAAATAAAATTCTCGAAACACTATT
Source organism: uncultured Candidatus Ruthturnera sp. (assembly GCA_964556635.1). Taxonomy (GTDB): domain Bacteria; phylum Pseudomonadota; class Gammaproteobacteria; order PS1; family Pseudothioglobaceae; genus Thioglobus_C. The sequence continues at coordinate 329 of CAZKWW010000182.1, read as the reverse complement.
TTTCGAGTACTTTTTATTTCTATAA
>CAZKWW010000182.1:0-294 GCA_964556635.1 uncultured Candidatus Ruthturnera sp. | reverse complement strand
ATTTTTTTTAAGCGAACGAAGGAGTGTAGGTGAACTACATGACTGATTGAGCGTAGAAAATACAAAATTTTGCAAGTATTTTTGTTCTCTACAAGGCAGATATTAAAAAATACGATTGAGCATAGATTTAACTATGTGATTGAGTGTTTTTTGACATCTAACGCGGTAGAGGGCAAAAAGATGAAGAAAAAATGGTGGCCACACCTAGAATTGACATCGGGACAATAGGACACAGGGAGTAAAAAATCCCTGAACATTCTTTGCGTGTCGTTATTATTTGTTTTGAAAATGGTG
>CAZKWW010000181.1:0-1675 GCA_964556635.1 uncultured Candidatus Ruthturnera sp. | reverse complement strand
TCTCAATATTGCCGGCGTATTATTTGATACTATTGAGCACCAATTAAATAACGTGTAAGCACTACACCAGCACCTGCTGCTGATAACGACAACAAAACATTGAGTAAAACGTTAATCCCGGCTTGGCCATAATGGCCTAAGCTTATCATCTCAATTGACTCCCAGGATAGCGTTGACATCGTGGTTAAAGAGCCAGTAAAACCAATCAATAGCAATAATCGATAAGCCTCATGTAATGCGGCTTTCTCTAAAATAATCACCACTAAAATACCCGCTAAAAATGAGCCGATAATATTCGCACTTAAAGTGCCATAAGGAAAGGCTGGACCAAATGTTGCGTTCATAAATTGCGTTAAATAATAACGCACAGATGCGCCAATGGTTGCGCCAATACCAATTGCTGCAATGGTTGGTAATACATTCATTTTTTACCTCTCAATTGATCTAGTTTCTCTTTAATTTTAATCTCTAAACCTCGATCTGTTGGCACATAATATTGCTGCTCTCCTAGTTCATCTGGAAAATAAGTCTGCCCCTGTGCAACGCCATCTTCCTCATCGTGTGCATATCGATAACCCTCGCTATAGCCCAAATCACTCATCAGCTGTGTTGGTGCATTACACAAATGCTTTGGCACCGCCAAATCGGCAGTGGCTTTTGCCCCGCTCATTGCTTGATTAAAAGCCTGATAAACTGCGTTAGATTTTGGTGCAACGGCGCAATACGTCGCTGCTTGGGCAATGGCTCGATTACCCTCTTTATCACCCACACGCTCATACACATCCCATGCATTCAAGGTGATTTCCAGCGCTCGTGGATCCGCATTGCCAATGTCTTCTGAAGCAATGGCTAATAATCGCCTAGCAATGGTTTTTGGATCACAACCACCCACCAGCATTCTGGCCATCCAATAAAGTGCGCCGTCTGGCGAAGAGCCGCGTACTGATTTGTGAAAAGCCGAGAGTTGCTGATAAAAAATATCCCCGCCCTTGTCAAAAGCGCCAATTTTATCTTGTAATAATTGCCCAACCGATTGTGCATCTAGATTGCTCAACTTAGCCAATGCAATTTGTTCAACAATATTAATTAATCGACGTGCATCGCCACTGCTGGCATTAATAATTTGTGCGCTTACTTCTTGGTCATTGATTTCAAGCTGCTCGTGTGCCAAAGCTCGATCTAGTATTTGAGACAGTTCTTGTGCACTTAAAGGGTTGAGCACATACACACTCAAACGCGATAACAGTGCTCGGTTAAGCTCAAACGATGGATTCTCAGTGGTGGCACCAATTAGTGTGATGAGTCCTGATTCAATATGCGGTAAAAACCCATCTTGTTGTGCTTTGTTAAAACGATGTATTTCATCAACAAATAAAATGGTCTTTTGCCCAATGTTTTGAAACTTTTTGGCATTCTCAACCACAACTCTTAGTTCTTTTACCCCATCTAATACCGCGCTCATCTGTGCAAAATGACCATCAACTTGATTAGCAATAATGCGCGCTAAAGTGGTTTTTCCCGTGCCTGATGGGCCCCATAAAATCATAGAATGCAATTGCTGACGGTCAATCGCCTGCTTTAGTGGGTGAGTGTTGTTTAACAGATGGGACTGACCAAAAAAATCATCCAACACATGTGGTCTTAAATTTTCTGCCAAGGGCTTCATGGGTTTATT
>CAZKWW010000180.1:0-1689 GCA_964556635.1 uncultured Candidatus Ruthturnera sp. | reverse complement strand
ATCATAATCTAATTAATCTTTTCAATAAAAGCCACCTTAACGGTGGCTTTTTTATGATTATCTGACATGCCAATCTATTTAGCTTTTTTATCGGTTGTTGCTATTTGGTCAACCACGCCGCTTGCCATCCAATGGTCAACATTGGGCTCAAGTTTTAACTTTGGCGTTGCCTCTAGAATGCTACTAGGACTGGTTATTTGTTTTGCTGTTCTAGCTGTTAAAAAACAAACACTAAGCAAAACCAATGCTGCTATTAGTAATTACATCTACGCAGGGTTAGGTGTGTTTGTCACCATGAGTTTGGTGTATTACGCTTCACAAACCATACCTTCGGGCATTATCTCAGTCGTATTCGGATTAACACCAATTATTACCGGCATTTTTGCTTTATTACTATTACAAGAATCTTTCTTTAGATTTCATAAAATAGCGGGATTATTATTAGGCTTAACAGGGCTTGTTGTTATCTTTAAACAAGCATTAAGTATTTCAGTTGAAATGATAACAGGCTTATTAGCACTAACTTTTGCCATGGCTTTTCAGTCTTTTATCTCGGTTAAACTAAAACAAGTCAATGCCCATATTTCCGCATTAGAAACCACCACTGGCGCATTGATTGTTAGTGTGCCTTTATTTATTGTTAGCTGGGCCTTAACCGAAGGAAGCATTCCAACGATTACACTTAAAGCTGCCTTATCTATTGGCTACCTAGCGCTATTCGGATCAGTGATTGGCTTTATGTCATATTACTACTTAATTCGCCACACCAGTGTTAGAGTGGTGGGCATTGTGCCACTGATTACGCCAATATTTGCCCTATTGCTGGGCACAAGTCTTAACAATGAAACCCTAACAAACACCCAACTAAGCGGTATCATTCTTGTACTAATCGGACTGGGTTACTATGAATATGGTGGGAAACTTGCCAAGGATAAAATATGAGTGAAAAAATAATTGAACTGGAAGAAAAAATTGCTTATCTTGATCATACCGTTGAGGAGTTAAATAACGTTGTTTTTCGCCAAATGCAAAAGACGGATGAATTAGAAGAAATGATCAAACACCTGTCAACTCAGATAGAACAACTCAAAGACAAATCAGAGGGTGGCGCGCAAGCAGTTGATGACAAACCACCGCCACATTATTAAAAATTCTAGTTTTTTATTTTCTATCTAAAACAGGCGAATCAAACTTTAAACCTTCCCAACCATACGTCATAAAATTACGAATATTAGCGTGAGAATCGCTGTCTGGGGTATTGAGTACATCTTGGTAATACTGACCAAAACAATGTAGTGTTTCTAGTTGAGAGAGTTGGTGAATGGCCGCAAAACAAAATAATTTGGCACTACCTTGGTTTTCATCAGCGGCATTCTCAGCCTCGCCATTAGTAAAAGCAGCTGGTGTGTAGTTGTAATCATCGTCAATTAGTGCAATCAAGTCTTCAAACTTCATTCTTGCACCTGATCTTAGCGCCTCTAAATATTCTTCTTGTGTCATTGTCATTCTCTCCCCCTATTTAAGAATTATCCCTACACCGACATTGGATTTGGTTTGTCTGTATTTATACCGTATTTTTCAACTGCTTGTGCAACAACTGAGCCGTCCATTTCACCTTCGTCAACCAACGCTTTAAGCGCAGCAAGTGTGACATAATTAGCATCCACTTCAAAGAAATCTCTAAGCGCT
>CAZKWW010000179.1:0-1753 GCA_964556635.1 uncultured Candidatus Ruthturnera sp. | reverse complement strand
CTTTATTAATTACTGATGAATGCATTAATTGCGATGTTTGTGTGCCAGAATGCCCAAATGAAGCGATTTATATGGGCGATGAAATCTATGAAATTGATCCTGACAAATGCACTGAATGTGTTGGTCATTTTGATACGCCACAATGTGTTGAAGTTTGTCCCGTTGATTGTTGTCTGCCGGATCCTGATCGAGTAGAAACGGATGAAGAGTTGTTGGCTAAGTTAGCATAACAAAATAAACATACATAAAAAAGGCGACCTAGTTAGGTCGCCTTTTTTGTTTTCGATGATTAAGGTTATTTGCCTAATGCATCCTTAAGTGCGCTTAAGCACAAAGCAATGTTTTCTTTTCTAGAAGAATGGCCCATCAAACCAATACGCCATACTTTGCCCGCATAAGCACCAAGACCTGCACCGATTTCCAAGTTGTAATCGTTAAGCAGTGTTGAGCGTACTTTTGCATCATCAGCACCTTCAGGGATAAAGACTGAATTAAGCTGTGGTAGGCGATCTGCCTCATCTACTAAGAAGTTAATACCCATGGCTTCAAGACCAGCTCTTAACTCTAGGTGATTTGCTTGATGGCGAGCCCAAGAATTTTCCAAGCCTTCTTCTGAAATCATTACTAAAGATTCGTGTAAGCCATACAATGTGTTAACAGGTGCCGTGTGGTGGTAAGTTCTTTGTGCGCCTTCGCCCCAGTAACCCATGACAAGATTCAAGTCTAAGAACCATGAAGTTACCGGTGTTTTACGGTTTCTAACTTTGGTTAATGCGCGTTCATTAAAACTAACAGGAGAAATACCTGGCATAGCTGAAAGACATTTTTGTGAACCTGAATAAATAGCGTCAATTTCCCATTCATCAACACGCAACTCAGAGCCACCTAATGACGTGACTGCATCTACAATTGTAATACAATCATTATCATGGGCAATCTTACAAAGTGCTTTAGCATTAGATTGAGCGCCTGTTGAGGTTTCTGCATGAACAAAAGCTAAGATTTTGGCATCTGCGTTGTCTTTTAAAGCCTGTTCAACTTTATCGGTTGATACGGCTGTTCCCCAGTCGTCTTCAACAACAACAGCTTCGCCGCCAAAACGCGTAATGTTTTCTTTCATACGCATACCGAATACACCATTAATACAGACGATAACTTTATCGCCAGGCTCAACTAAGTTGGCAAAACAAGTCTCCATACCGGCAGAGCCGGGTGCAGATACTGGCATCGTTAGTTCATTTTCAGTTTGGAAAATGTATTTCAAGCCTTCTTTGGTTTCATTCATCATGCTAACAAAAGCAGGGTCTAAATGACCAATCGTAGGTCTTGCCATTGCTGACAAGATTCTTGGATGTACATCAGAAGGGCCTGGGCCCATCAAAGTTCTAATTGGTGGATTGAATGATTTCATAGTCTTTTTGTGGTTAATCAATTAAAAGAACTCATTATAATTGCTTGCATGTCTGTCATCCAAGAATTTTCTCGCGCTTTATCTAAGGGTATTGTTATTACTGGTGAGGAAAACACACGCCCATTTGAGTGCGATGGTTTGAGTGTGTATCGTCAAAAACCTTTGGCAGTGGTTTTGCCTGAGAGTGTTGAACAGATCAAACAAACATTAAAAATCTGCAAGGCTAACAATACGCCTGTGGTCACTCGTGGCGCGGGCACGGGTTTGGCTGGTGGCGCTATGCCGTTAGAGCAATCGATTGTATTAGGATTATCAAAACTGAATCCAGTCAAATCAATTGAT
>CAZKWW010000178.1:0-1756 GCA_964556635.1 uncultured Candidatus Ruthturnera sp. | reverse complement strand
ACTAAACACAGCCTGTTGGTTGAGGCATTCCTCCGTATTTTGTGATCGGCTTCATCGGGCCGGTTAACCACTCTTTAAATAGATCTTTTTTATCGATCTTAACATATTTTGCAAATGTTCTAATAGGCGGTACTGATGAGTTTTCAGCGTAATACTCTCTTGCAGCCGTAATTTGGCTCACCATGCTTTCAGTAAGCTCAAAGTCATCTTCTTTAGCCATTTCAAACATAATTTCTTCTGTCCAAATTGTTGGATCAACTAAGTAGCCGTTACCTGTTCTTTCTAGTGCCATTTTTATTTACCTTCTTTAATTTAATATTGGCCTTATTATAAAGCTTTACCTTAGTTATTTACTTGGTTTTTATAGGGGAATAGTGTTTATACCTAGTTGGTATAATTTGACAGTTATGGATTGGATGCAATTAACACTTGAAACTAATAAAGATCAGGCGGATTTCGTTAGTGAAGTTCTAATGGGCTTGGACAGCGTATCAATTACTTTTAGTGATACACACAATGATGAGATCTTTGAGCCTCCAGTTGGTGAAACGCCGCTATGGCCAGATACAACTATCAAAGCTCTGTTTGATTTAGAAGTAGATCAGACGCATGTACAGTCAATGCTGTTGCAATTGTGTAATATTAAAGAAGCTTCTTTTGAATTACTAAAAGACCGTGTTTGGGAAGACGAATGTAAGAAGGATTTTCATGCTATGCCCTTTGGCAAACGACTTTGGATTTGCCCCTCTTGGGAAGATGTATCAAAATTACCAAATGATGCTGTAGTTATTAATATGGATCCTGGTCTAGCTTTTGGTACTGGCACCCATCAAACCACAGATTTGTGCCTGCGGTATCTTGATGAAAATCCGCCGATCAATCAAACAGTGATTGATTATGGATCAGGTACGGGTGTATTGGCAATAGCCGCAGTAAAGCTTGGCGCTAAAAGTGCAGTTGCTGTTGATAACGATCCGCAAGCGGTATTAGCCACGATTGACAATGTTAAAACCAATCAAGTTGACGGTCAAATCACAGTGCTACATAGTGATAAAGAAGGTGAATTAGATAAAGTAGATTTGTTGATTGCCAATATTCTAGCCAACCCCTTAATAGATTTGTGTGAACATTTTTCAGGTTTGGTGAAACCTGGCGGTAAAATAACGCTTTCAGGAATTTTGCAAGAGCAACTTAATAGCGTATTAGAGGCTTATAGTGAGTATTTTGTTGAGTTAACCCCCACACAAAAAGACCAGTGGTGTCGCGTAGATGGAGTTAGAAAGTAAATAATGAGTAAGCAGATAAAAGCAGTGTCGTTGATATCAGGTGGACTAGATTCGCTATTAAGTACAAAACTTTTGCTTGATCAAGGCGTCCATGTAGAAGGTATTAATTTCTTCACGGGTTTTTGTGTAGAAGGCCACACGCATGCGATTCGCAAACAAAAGAGTGATAAGCCAAAACGTAATAACGCCCTGTGGGTAGCGGAACAACTCGGTATCAAATTACATATTATTGATGTGATTGAAGAGTATCGAGATGTACTTTTGAACCCGAAACACGGCTATGGCAAGAATATGAATCCTTGTTTGGATTGCAAAGGTTTTATGGTGAAAAAAGCCAAACAGTGGATGGAGGAAAATGATTTTGATTTTATTGTTACTGGCGAGGTAATGGGTCAACGCCCCATGTCACAGCGTAAAGAAACCATGCCAATTGTACAAGCTGAATCTGGTGCAGATGATTTGTTGTTGCG
>CAZKWW010000177.1:0-1803 GCA_964556635.1 uncultured Candidatus Ruthturnera sp. | reverse complement strand
ACCCTGATGAAATTGGTAAAGCGGATTTAGAAATCGCCAAGCATCGTAATGGTGAAACAGGCAGAATAAAATTAAAATGGACGGGACAATACACGCGTTTTGATAATTTAGCCTATGATGATCAAATGACAAATGCACCAGATGAAAGTCAAATGGAAGCAGCTTATTTAAATAGCGTGGACAACTTTGATAGAGAAGAACTTTAACTTCTACTAGGCAACTTTATGCAAGCTATTGCCTCTATTTCACAATCAGCTCTAACTCATAATTTATCTGTTGTTAAACGTTTAGCCTCTGGCGCCAAAGTAGTGTCAATGATTAAAGCTGATGCCTATGGACACCATCTAGATTGCATCCATCCATTAATTAATAACTCAGATATGTTGGCTGTTAGTGAATTAGCAGAAGCTCAGAAATTGCGAGCTATTACCGAGTGTCCTATTTTGCTATTATCAGGCGTCTATTCAGAGGATGAACTGCAACACGCTATTGATTTGAATTGCCATATTGTTGTACACCATACATCACAAATTTCTATTATTAACAACACTAAAAAAGCACTTAACATTTGGCTAAAAATTGATACTGGCATGCATCGACTGGGTTTGTCTGGTGAAGAATATAAAGAGTGTTTGTCTTTATTTGATAATAATTCATTGGTAGAAATTGCCTGCGTTATGAGCCATTTTGCTTGTGCTGATGAAATTGACCACCCAATGAATAAAACCCAACTTAACAGCTTTAAAGCTTTAACAACTAAAGCAAATACTCGATCGATGGCAAACTCTGCTGCAATCCTCTCTCAAGCAGAAGCTATCTTTGATTTTGTACGCCCTGGCATTATGCTTTATGGTGCATCCCCATTTAATACGCCCAGTGATCAACTCAAACCGGTCATGAAATTATCCGCGCCCATACTCTCAATAAAAACCTTACAATCTGGTGAATCCGTTGGTTATGGTGCTACCTGGATAGCCAATAAAAACACCACACTGGCTGTGGTTGGCATTGGTTATGGTGATGGCTACCCTAGGCATGCCAAAAATGGTACACCTGTATTAATTAACGGTGTTTTGTGTCCATTGGTTGGTCGTGTGTCGATGGATTTAATTTGTGTAGACATTAGTACTACAAAAGCCAATGTTGGTGATAATGCTGTTTTATGGGGTGATGAGAAATTGCCTATTGAGGTTGTTGCTCACAATAGTGACACCATTAGCTACGAACTACTTACTGGGTTAAATGCTCGTGTTAACTTTGAATTAGCGCCGTGAGCCAAAGCTATCATTTAATTCAAATCAGTGATTGCCATATCGATGATAAAGTAGAATCAATGGGAGTAAATACCCACGCTAACTTAACTTCAGTTATCAATACTGTTAGCAAACAAAAATGTGATACTTTACTAATTACAGGTGATCTCACCCATAACGGAACACTGAGTTCTTACCAGGTGTTGCAACACATACTTGCACCGATTGAATCTAAGATCGTAGTACTAAGCGGCAACCATGACCAAATAGAAAATCTAAATCAGATTTTCTCCAAACAACTCGTTTCCAAATTTAGCTTAGGCGACTGGGAAGTTGTTATTATTGATTCAACTCAAGCATCAAAAACCAGTGGCTATGTCACCAAACAAGCACTTGATCAGCTTAATCAAGATTTGCAAAATAGCAAAGCTAAGTACAATATTGTGGCGCTACATCATCCTATTGTTTCTATGCAGTCAAATTGGAATGATTCACTCTCATTAGAAAATGCAGACGAACTGTTCAATGTGATGAACAAATACCCTAAAAT
>CAZKWW010000176.1:0-1804 GCA_964556635.1 uncultured Candidatus Ruthturnera sp. | reverse complement strand
GATAAAAAATTCCAAGAATTGGTTACTTCGCGCAACATGGCAGACTCGCTAGTACACTCAACCAAGCAAACCATGGAAGAGCTAAAAGATGAAATCTCTGATGATGAAAAATCAGCCATTGAAGCGGCCATCACTGAGCTTGAAGAAGCAATGAAAGGTGAAGATAAAGAAGCGATTGACGCAAAAGTACAAGCATTAAGTGAAAAAGCTCAACCTTTGGCTGAAAAAGCACAAGCTAAAGCTGGCACAGCACAGGGTGATGCATCTGAAGCAACCGATGCAGGTGATGATGTTGTTGATGCAGACTTTGAAGAAGTGAAAGACGATAAATAATTTATCGATTGATTCATAACCATAGAACCTTCTTCAAACTATGTTTGGAGAAGGTTTTTTTAATATAAGGCAAACATGTCACAAAGAGATTATTACGAAGTATTAGGGGTTGATAAAAGCGCTGACGACAAGCAAATTAAAAAAGCTTACAAGCGCTTAGCAATGAAACATCATCCTGATCGCAACAAAGACAACAAAGAAGAATCTGAAGAGAAGTTTAAAGAGATTCAAAAAGCTTATGCGATTTTGTCAGATGCACAAAAACGTCAAGCTTATGATCAATTTGGCCATGCTGGTGTTGATGGCAGTGCTGGCGCTGGCGGTTTTGGTGGTGGCAACCCATTCGGTGGTGGTGGTTTTGGTGATATTTTTGGTGATATTTTTGGTGGCGGTGGTGCTGCACAACCTGATAATCGCGGATCAGACCTGCGCTACGATTTAGAAATAGACCTAAAAGAAGCAGCTGAAGGTACAACAGTTAAGATTCGTATCCCGAAAAACGAAACCTGTGACACGTGCTCGGGCACCGGCGCCAAACCCGGTACATCGGTCAACACTTGTGGTACTTGTGGCGGCCATGGTCAAGTACAAATGCAGCAAGGTTTCTTTGCGGTACAACGCCCTTGTCACGATTGCTCTGGCACCGGTCAAAAAATTGAATCCCCTTGTGGCACTTGCCGTGGACAAGGTGTGGTTCGTAAGCAAAAAACCTTATCCGTTAAAATCCCTGCAGGCGTTGATACCGGCAACCGTATTCGCTTAAGTGGCGAAGGTGAGGCGGGCTTACGTGGTGGCCCAAGTGGTGATTTATATGTAGAGGTGCATGTTAAAAAACACAACATTTTCCAACGAGAAGGTAACGATCTTTACTGTGAAGTGCCAATCGATTTTGCCACAGCAACGCTTGGTGGCTCTATCGAAGTGCCAACATTGGATGGGAAACTTAAAATCAAAGTGCCAGCAGGCACACAAACAGGCAAATTATTCCGTTTGCGTGGCAAAGGCATTACCGCTATTAGAGGCAGTAGTGCTGGTGATTTACTTTGCCAAGTAAAAATTGAAACCCCAGTTAATCTAAGTAAAAAACAACAGCAACTACTTAAAGACTTTTCTGAGTCCTGTGGCAAGAAACAACACCCCGAGTCCGACTCCTTCTTTGGTAAAATGAAATCATTTTTTGAATAATTAAACGAGACTATACAGTGAAAATCCAACAAATCAAAGCAAGAGAAGTTCTTGATTCACGTGGCAACCCAACCATTGAAGCTGATGTTATTTTAGATAATGGTGTCATAGGCAGTGCCATGGTGCCGTCTGGTGCTTCAACTGGCCAACGTGAAGCGCTTGAATTACGTGATGGTGATAAATCTCGCTACCTAGGTATAGGTGTTTTAAAAGCCGTTGAGTTTATTAATACTGAAATCAATCAAGCGTTAGTGGGCTCTGATGTTGAGAATCTATCTGCCATTGA
>CAZKWW010000175.1:0-1813 GCA_964556635.1 uncultured Candidatus Ruthturnera sp. | reverse complement strand
TTGATGCAACCGGTGGTGGTGACCCGGTGATGTTCCAGCATATCTTCTGGTTCTTCGGTCACCCTGAAGTATATATTATGATTTTGCCAGCGTTTGGTATTGTTTCACACATTATCCCAACCTTTGCTCGTAAGCCATTATTCGGTTATGCATCAATGGTATATGCAGTAGCAGCGATTGCATTTTTGTCATACATTGTATGGGCGCACCACATGGTGTTAACCGGTATGCCAATTGCAGGTGAGTTGTACTTTATGTATGCCACTATGATGATTGCGGTACCAACCGGTGTTAAAGTATTTAACTGGGTTGCAACGATGTGGAAAGGCTCAATGACGTTTGAGACGCCAATGTTATGGGCGCTATCATTTGTATTCTTATTCACAATCGGTGGTTTCACTGGTTTGATGATGGGTATTGCACCAGCAGATATTCAGTATCACGATACTTACTTCATTGTGGCGCATTTCCACTACGTACTAGTAACCGGTGCATTATGGGCGATCATTGCAGCGACCTACTACTGGTTGCCTAAGTGGACTGGTAAGATGTACAACGAGAAATTAGCTAAGTTCCATTTCTGGTGGGCAGTTATTTCAGTAAACGTACTGTTCTTCCCAATGCACTTCTTAGGTCTTGCAGGTATGCCACGTCGTATTCCTGATTACTCATTACAGTTTGCAGATTTCAACTGGGTAACGTCAATCGGTGGTTTTGCATTCGGTGCATCATTCATCCTATTAACTTACATTGTGATTGATGCTGTTCGTAATGGCAAGCCAGCTAAAGCGCGTCCTTGGGATGGTGCAAAAGGCTTAGAGTGGACATTAGGTTCAGATGAGAATTCTCAAGCTGATTACCATACTTTCAATAAGCCACCAACAAGAAAGCTAATTGAACAAGAGTCACAGCACACGGCTTAATTAATGAACAATAAATCTAACAAAGGTGCCATCATTACAGCAATTATTGTTGGCGCCATAGCAATAGGAGTGTATATAGCAACCATTACGTTAAGAGGTGGTTGATATGAAACAAAATAAAATAACAAAAGGGTTCTGGATTAAGTTAATTTCAGCGCCGATATTGATGTTTGCCTTTGCTTATGCAATGGTACCTATCTACGATGTTTTTTGTGAGATTACCGGTTTTAACGGTACAACCGGCAGAGTAGAAACAGAACAACAATATTTGGTTGATGATAACCGCAAAGTCGAGGTGAGTTTTTTTGCCATGACCATGGGCGGGTTTCCAGTACAGTTTGGGCCAAAAGTGAGTTCGATGGAAGTGATACCGGGTAAGTTTTATACCACCAGTTACATTGCCAAGAACAACACAGACAAAACAGTCATTGGTCAGGCGATCCCTAGTGTGGCACCGAGTGATGCAGCACTTTATTTTAAGAAGTTAGAATGCTTCTGTTTTAATAGACAGGTATTTAAGCCGCATGAAGAAGTCGAGATGACACTCCGATTTGTGGTGGAACCAGAGCTAGATAAGCGTATTAAAGATATAAGCTTATCTTATAATTTTTTTAAACTTGAAAGCTAAAAAGAGGAAGCAACTATGAGCGAACAAGAATATTACGTACCAAATGTTACATACTGGCCAATCATTGGCTCAATCGGTATAGCAACCCTATTTGTAGGTTTTGCTAACCAAATGCACGGTGTAGAATGGGGTGCTTCTGTAATGGCGCTTGGTTTGGCAATTACTGTATTTATGATGTTTGGCTGGTTTGGCCAAGTTGTAAATGAAAGCACAAATGGCATGTATAACTCATCAGTTGATCGTTCATTCCGTTGGGGCATGA
>CAZKWW010000174.1:0-1823 GCA_964556635.1 uncultured Candidatus Ruthturnera sp. | reverse complement strand
TTTTTACATTAACAATACATTGAGTTTGAGAACAATATGTCTGCAATAAGCACTTTTTTTACGGCTTTATTTTATTTATCTTTGGCTATTTTCCTAATTGGAATGGCAAGAAAAATTTATCAATATTGGGTTACCCCAGCCCCTCTTAAAATTCCGACTGCACCAACCCCATTAACACAAACAGGTGTGGTTATGCGTATGGCACGCGAAGTTGCCTTATTTGAAAGTTTATTCAAATCTAACAAGTGGACTTGGCTATTTGGCTGGTTGTTCCACATTGGTTTGTTATTGGTTTTAATTCGTCATGCGCGTTATTTTTGGCCAGGCGATTTACCCGAAATCTTTTTACTGATTCAGCCTTTTAAGTATGCTGCTTTTGCCATGGTGATTGGTTTAGTCGGCTTGGTTGGTCGTCGTATCTTTGTTGAGCGTATTCGTTATATCTCAGCGCCTTCAGATTACTTAATGTTGATTATGCTATTGGTTATTGGCGTGAGTGGCGTGGTGATGACATTTACTAACAATCATACTGATGTGATTATGGTTAAAGAATTTGCTTCAGGTTTAATTACCTTTAACTGGGCAGATTTACCAACTGAAGTTCACTTCTTGGTACACCTTTTCTTAGTTTTTGTATTGATGGCAATTTTCCCAATTTCAAAATTATTACACGTGCCTGGTGTATTCTTTAGCCCAACACGTAACCAAGTAGATGATGCTCGCAAGAAGCGCCATATTTCACCTTGGGCGTTAAAGCAAGAACAAGAGCATGAAGTAAGATTAGAACAAACTTTAGGTAAGGACGAATAACATGGCTGCTAAAGAATTTGATATCCCGGTTTTACCGACTTATATAGAAATCCCTGAGATTAATGAAGGGGTTATGGATGGCGAAGGCCCATTTAAATCTTCAGAAGAGTTTCAAAATCCATTGGGTTTCCCTGGTGAGAAAGTAGACAACTGGCAAGAAGTCGCTATTGAAAAAATGGGCGATCTTAAGTCTAAGTATCGTTCAGTGCAAGTGTTTTTAGACTCTTGTGTTAAGTGTGGTGCGTGTACTGATAAGTGTCATTACTTTTTAGGCTCATCTGATCCTAAAAATATGCCGGTTGCTCGTCAAGATTTATTTAGAAGTGTGTATCGTCGTCACTTTACTTTTGCAGGTAAATATTTCCCTAAATTAGTGGGCGCTAAAGAGCTAGATGATGACATGCTAGATGATTGGTACAACTATTTCCACCAGTGTTCACAGTGTCGTCGTTGTTCAGTATTCTGCCCATACGGTATTGATACAGCTGAGATTTCAATGGCTGCTCGTGAAGTATTAGACGCTGTTGGTGTTGGACAAAAATACTGTAACCAAATTTTAGGCAAGGCAATTACCATTGGTAATAACCTTGGTTTGCCTGAGCCAGCGCTTAAAGATACTTTGCTTGATCTTGAAGAAGAGATTGAAGAAGATACAGGGGTTGCAGTTAAGTACCCACTTGATGTTAAAGGTGCAGAGATTTTACTCATTACCCCATCAGCAGACTTCTTTGCTGAGCCACATATTGATGGATTAATTGGTTACGGTAAGGTTTTCCACCAAGATGGCGTTAGCTGGACCATGAGTTCGTACGCTTCAGAGGGTGCAAACTTTGGTATGTTTATTGGCTCATACGATGTGATGCGTCGTGCAGCATTGCGTATTCGTAAGGCGGCACTTGATTTAGAAGTATCTCGTGTGATGGTTGGTGAGTGTGGCCATGCTTGGCGTGTTGCTTACAGCTTTTGGAATACACTAACAGGTGTTGGCGCAGGTGCAACTGATGAGTTTGGTT
>CAZKWW010000173.1:0-1843 GCA_964556635.1 uncultured Candidatus Ruthturnera sp. | reverse complement strand
ATAAATGAGATCTATATATATGGAGCAAGCACGGAGCACCGACTGTTTAAGCAACATCACCATCGAATCGGTTCGACAAGATTTTAAAGAGTGGCGTAATAATATTGGACTTTGGACAAGTTGCAGATGCTCATGGTGTAAAAAGACAAATATTAACCGACCAAAATTATGAAAACTACTGAACCACGCCATAACAAAAGAAAAGCAACAAAAAGATAAATCACTTAAAAAAACACTTGACAAACTCCCGGCTAAAAAGCGCGCGTGACCTTTTAGCCAAAAGGAGTCAAGCGATATGAATGAAAGCACTGCCCAACAAAAACTCATAGAATTTCGTAATAAACTATATCAATTATTTCCCAAACGAGGTGATGCAATTATGAATTTATTAGACGCGATCAGCAGTCATGCCCATGAATGCAAAAGTGTCGTATCTTTAAGTGAAGCGGCAGCGTTTACACGTCAGTATAGTAGCATTACAGACGCAATCGCAGATGGCTTGCCATCTGCACCATGGAGTAAAATTAACAAATTGGTTTATGACACTTTCGTCCAAGATAAGGAAGAAGCAAGCATCCCTCATCGATTTGTATTAGATTGTACAGGAAATCCAAGACCTTATGCCAAAACATGCACGGATAGAAGCATTAACCATGCGCCCAATCCAGCACCAGGCAACAAGCCCATTGCTGTGGGGCATCAATATTCCGTTATAGCAGCTCTGCCTAATGATAATATGGCTGCAAACAAACATTGGATCTTACCGGTTGCATCACAGCGTATTGACAGTCGTTGTAAAGGCCATACAGAGGGGATGGTGCAACTTAGCGAGACTATTAATACACTTAACCTCGGTGACAAACTTACAATGAGCATTGGCGATTCACTTTATGGCACCGACTCATGCCGCGAAAGCGCTGTTGGCATAACAAATCATATCCACCTATTTAGGCTAAAAAGCACCCGAAACATCTTTAACGCGAGTGATGAGGCGACGCCAACAAATAAAAAAAGCAAAGGGCGGCCACAACGTTATGGAAAAAAAATAAAGTTGAATGAATTGCACGTTAATCATGAAGCGGATGAGAAAATATCAACTCCGTATACAAGTGCCAAAGGAAAAAAATATATCATTCATGCCTCAATGTGGGTGAACAAATTGTTACGTGGCACACGAGCATTTAAGTCTTTTGAGCATCCTATCAATGTTGTTTGTATTGAAATGACTGATGCTGGTGGTAAAGTCGTGTTCAAAAATAAATGTTGGGTTGCTGTATTAGGCAAACGACGCCATGAAGTGAGCATTATTGATGCTTGTAACTACTATCGTTCACGCTATGATATTGAACATTTTTTTAGGTTTTGCAAAACTAAATTATTAGTAGATAAATACCAAACACCGGATACAACGCATGAGGAAAGCTGGTGGTCGCTATGTATGCTGACTTATGCGCAACTCTTCTTTGCTAAAGAGTGTGTCACGGCAAAGGCTAAAAAGTGGGAGAAATACTTGCCGGCATTCAAACAGAGTCGATATGAACTCAACTCTCCATCTTTAACACAACGTGGTTTTGCAAAATTATTAACCTGTATTGACACTCCAGCTAGAGCCTGTATTATTCGTGGCACAACTTCTGGCAGAAGGATGAGTGACAAACTCACTAAGCGCCCGAAGCACCCAATCAATTTTAAGACCAAACCTGCTGCAAAAGAACAGAAGAAAACAATTAATGTGGGTTCTGAGCAAGAGTCAAATTTCTCTCAACCCCTAAAAATTAAAGACCTTATCGACTTGGCTCTTAAACACCTGCAAAAGATGAATGTTTCTATTGAAAAGTACTGT
>CAZKWW010000172.1:0-1862 GCA_964556635.1 uncultured Candidatus Ruthturnera sp. | reverse complement strand
CCCTTGCGTAATAAAATGGCGTGTAATTTTTCCTTTTCCACCACCTAAATCAGACGTAACTATTCAGCAAATTTTAACTGCTGTTCATAAATTCAAGCAGTTTTCCATTAAACAGCATGATCAAAGCATCCATTGCTTTAATTCCATGCTTTCTACAGGTCATCAAATATGATCTGATCAAACAAAACATCTCAGCCCCTTTCATTGACCTAAAACAACCAGAGATTTTTTGGTGAACTTTGGTCATGCGAATTTCCCTTTCTGCATCGTTATTTGTGAAGGGTACTTCGCTTTCTTTTGCAAAACGCAGTGTATCTTGTGCGTATTTAATCAGTCTGTTCAATAAATTGCGCGCACGGGTGCGTTTAACTCTGCCTTTCTTAGCATTGCCTTTGCTGACTTGAATTTCAGGGCATTCTTGTTTACCAGATTCAAGTAACTCGAGGTATCTTTTTTCATAAGTTTCAATTTCTGTCTTAGATAACGTACCTGTATCAGAAGCTTTAGCCGCTTTATTCATTTCAAGAGATCATAGACCTCTTTCGCCCATAATTGACCATCTTGCTCATAGGCTCTGGTCAATTCACGCAAATGATGCGCATTACACAGTGCATGAACGCATTTGTATTGGTAGTAAGGCTTCCAGTGGTCATGGCATAGTACACCTGTAAATTGAGGCAATACTTCCATGGCATCCATCGCGCTACTTCCTCTTTTTTGATCTGCATGGAAATAGGTTGATTGACTGTTTGATAAACTATGCAGCCAATGATTTTTACCACCAACATTAATCCCTGTCTCGTCTGCATTGAGAACCATTGCATTGCTTTGAGACTCAATCAGCCAAGATTTAAATGGTTGTAGAAGTTGATGTGCTTCATTGATGAAGTTATATACTGAACCAGTACTGAGCCTAATGTTTGCAGTGTCGTTGATTTGCTGCGTAACGCGATCATAGGGAATCAGTTGAAATTGAGAAATATAAATCGCATAGGCTTTTAAGTAAGCGCCATATTGAACTGGCCGTTTTGCCTCTCTTGGAAAATTGGCACGATACTCATCCCCTGAGCCATTGCTAACAATCTTTGCACGATATTCAATAACATGGCGAGAGATTTTTAAATCAATTATCTGTCTGGACTCATAGCCAATATGAGCATAGTCACCTGCTGGTAATTGTGATATATCAACGGGTAAATTCACAATTTCATCAGGATTTTCAATAGGTTTCAATTGGCTGCCAGTACGACCCTTTTGTCCGCCAGGTTTACGTGAATTATTTGGTTTTGGTTTTTTCTGGTCGTTTTTATCTTTGAGGTCATCTTGTGATGGTGGTTGACTGCTATTCTTACTATTTTTGCTCAGACGGTCTTTCATGATGTCGGCCACCAAGATTAAATCTTTCACAACGGCACTATCAGAATCTGACAGGTGGTCGTCATTTATTATTTCTTGGGCTTTTTCTATTGTGCCCGTAACACTTAAACCGTCTACAACCAATGGATACAAACCATGTTTTTCTAATATGGTTCTATTATATCATGGGTTTTTCAGAGCAATTTTTTGTTCCATAGATCGATTACAATCTGCTTTTTTATTTCACTATTCAAGGGGGCATAGATTGATAATAATATTGGAAAAATTCATCGCCTATGCCCTTTTAATAAAGGTTAATATCAGTAGATTGTGCAGACAGTGTTTTTTAGAAATTTACCCCAAAACCCTGTCAAGTAAAATCTGAATTTATTTTGCTGAATAGTTACAAAATATTTTCACATCAAAAAACTTCTGAATACCCATACGGCCTAGAATATTGACGTTTGCCCTTGTTACACAACATTTTCTTAATAATATTCAAGCAG
>CAZKWW010000171.1:0-1864 GCA_964556635.1 uncultured Candidatus Ruthturnera sp. | reverse complement strand
AACCGGTTGCCGCACGTGATTGTCCAAAAGACGCGCTCAAGCCATTGTAACGACCACCTTGCGCTAATGCTTTTGAATAACGTTCGTTATAAGCAGAGAAGACAACGCCAGTGTGATACTCATAAGCTTTTAACTCTGCAAGATCAATCACTACTTTAACGTTAGCCGTATTTAATTGATTGCTAATTTTAATTAAATCTTCAATGGCCGCCTTAGCATCAGGAAGACTGTTAAAAACTTCTAAAGCTTTATCTAAGATACTTACATCGCCCTCAAGTTTCATTAACGCACTAAACTTATCTGCATTATTTAATACAGTGCTGGCTATAAATTCAGCCAAATCTGGCGCTGATCGTCTGGCAAAAATTTGTCTTAATTTAACAATTTGATCATTTGACAGATCTTCTTGCGCAACTAAAGCATTAAAGATGGCTACATTGCCCAAACTAAGCACAATTGGATCAATCGATAACATGGTTAAACTTTCAAGCATTAGCCCAATCACTTCAACATCAGCTGAAATATCATCTGAACCATATAGCTCAGCGCCAGCCTGAATTGGTGAGCGAGAGGCATAAAAATCATCTGCTTTAGTTTGCAAAATAGCATTGACGTAGCAATATTTTTCAACCTTATCACTGGCACGTTTTGCATCAATACGAGCGATTTGAGGAGTGATATCAGCGTGTACGCCAAGCATCTTGCCACTAGCAGAATCTACAAAGACTCAACATACTCAACCATTGGTGGAATCACCAGGCCAAAGCCTTTTTCTGTGTACAAATCTAAAAGCTGACGACGCACAGATTCAAACGCTAGCGCTTGGTCGCCAGTGAGCTCATCAATGCCTTCAGGTAATTGCCAAGTGCTCATATTAATTAATATTTAAACTACTTAACTTCTGGGTTAAAGTGACGGAAAAACTCCGTATTTGGGTTTAACACCATAATGTCATTTTGTTGGTTAAACGACTTTTTATAAGATTCTAACGAACGATAGAATGAATAAAAATCTGCATTTTGATTGTAGGCTTGTGCATAGTTATTAGCAGAGACTGCATCACCCTCACCTCGAACCTTTTCAGAATCACGATAAGCATTTGCTAAGATAATCGTGCGTTCCTTATCTGCTGCTGCTCGAATGATTTCAGCTTCTTCAGCGCCCTTAGATCTAAACTCTTTAGCCACACGTTGACGTTCTGCCTGCATACGACGATAAACTGAATTAGACACTTCTTGAGATAAATCAATACGTTTAATACGTACATCAATAATTTCAATACCGAACTCACCAATGTCTTTCTTAGCAAGTTGGGCAATATTCGCCATAATCTCACTACGCTCACCTGACACCACATCGGCAATCGTACGTTTAGAAAATTCACTCTTAATGCCGGTTTTGATAATTTGCGCCAAACGATTGTTAGTTCGCGCTAAATTACCGCCCGTTGATTTATAAAACTGCTCAGCATCAACAATACGCCATTTAACGTATGAATCAACAATCACATTTTTCTTCTCACCGGTTAAAAAACGCTCTGCTGGTGCGTCGAGTGTTTGTACACGATTATCAAACTTAACCACATTATTAACAAATGGCATTTTAAATTTAAGGCCTGGTGTGTCTTCAACTGTAACGATCTCACCTAAGCGTAACTTAATGGCTGTTTGGGTCTCATTAACCGTATATAGCGCTGAACTCAACACTAGGAACAAGACCGCACCAATGACTACAAATATTTTTTGCATTATCTAACCTCCCTATTACGGAAAACATTTCTAACACCACTCCTTTGACCAGATTGCCCTGGTTGTGCTTCTTGAATAATCACTTCAGTACGTGTTTTTTTAGCATCAACTAATTT
>CAZKWW010000170.1:0-1870 GCA_964556635.1 uncultured Candidatus Ruthturnera sp. | reverse complement strand
CTGTTGCAACTGCAGAACCTGCCATTGCACTTTTTAAAAATAATCTTCTTTTCATCGTCTTTTCCTTTATTTTGTGTATAAGTAATTTGTAACCTGATCAAGCTGCTTGTCTGTCAAGATACCATGCTTACCAAATGGCGGCATAATTGAGTTAGGGTTTTTAACCGTAGCGTCATAAATTTGCGCTTTTAGTACTGCTTTATCTGGATATCTTGCTTTCATTGCAAGTAATGGTGGACCAATCGTACCTGGCAAGTTACCGCCTGGAATCATATGACACGCTAAACAGTTACCTGCTTTACGACCGAAAGTGACTTCTTCGTCCGTCATCTCTTTAGCACCTGCTTGTGTCGGCATCATAAATAATGTCGCCAGTGTTACAACTGCTGAGATAGAAGAAATGGTTTTCTTCATGCTTCTCTCCTCTTTATATATAAAAAAATATAACCCCCATGTAAGGAGTTACTACCTTACTAAAACCACTATCATAACCATAAAAATACAAAATGCAACACTTTTATAAAAAACTAATATAGTTTTCTTTGAAACTTACATTGTTAATAGGCAAAAAAAAATACCCCAATAAAGGGGTATTTTTATAAAGCTTGTTCTTAAACCTAATTAAAAACTTGGACCTGCATTAGCTTGCTCTACCGCTTGCTTTTGCGCATCTATCGCCTGAAGCCTTGCTTTATTTGCTAAAGCAAGACCTTTTGCACCGCCTACTTTAGCAGCTTCTTTAAGAAACTTGCCGGTATCACGCCACTCAAAACCAGCGGCTTTAGCTTTTTTATTCTCAGCAGTCGCAGCAGCAATAGCCGCCTTCAATGGATCAGAAGATCCGTCGTTCCAGTTATGCGAGGAACCTAAAAAATCCGCCGCGTTAACTGATGAAATAGCGAATACAGTTAATGTTGTTAATAGTAATTTTTTCATTTTTATCTCCTTTATTCTCTGTATTCCGTACCAGAAATTTCCATGCCATTGCTCATCACAGTATGGAAGTACTCTAGGTTATTATATTCATCCTGATGTCTCTTGCGAGGCTTTGCACGAACTTGCTTGTTACAACCACCGTAACGACGCTGAATTGTACCAAAGCCATCACCTTTCTTTTTAGCCCATTTACCACGCCACACTGGGAAATGAGTAATATGACCTAATGCCGGTGATAAAGTATTACCACGAATACGTTGACCAGCAGAATCAATATGACAATTTGCACAAGACAAGTTTAACTGGCCACGCTTAGCGTAGAACTCATGTTTACCTTGGTTGTAAGCCGCTAATGCTTTAGCATCACCTTCAGGAACAATAACATTAATCTTTTGTCCTTCGGCTAATGTTGTTAAGTAAGCAGTAATATGGGCCAGTTTACCTTTGGCAGATTTCATTTTCTTGCCGCCGTTAGCTTTATTACAGTCAAGTACTGCTTTTTCTAAAGTTTCAACTTTGCCTTTTGCTGCATTCCATTTTGGGTACTGCACACGCAAAGTTTCATCGCCACCAGAAAAACAACTAGAGAAAGTCTTGCCATTTGCAAAGGCGGTGTTCCATGCTTTTTCACCAGCATCTCTCAGGTCTTCAAATGGGGGCATCTCCATTATGGCTTCAAATTGCATCATCTTATCTTCATTCATTGCATAAGGACCTTTTGAAAAGTCATCAAGCGCTAAATTTGGAAACTTAGATTTAAAATGATTTTGAAACGCATCAATATCAGCTTGAACGACTGATGACTGTTGCGCCGACATTGCCACACCTGAGCTCAATAAAGCCGCTGTTGCAAATGTTGCTATTAGTTTTTTCATTTGTATCTCTCCTCAATAATATTAATTACTTAGACTTCGCAGTCGCAGAACCTGATTTA
>CAZKWW010000169.1:0-1938 GCA_964556635.1 uncultured Candidatus Ruthturnera sp. | reverse complement strand
AAGCTATATCTAAGCGTATTGATGGAAACAACCTATCAAAGCTAGAAGAAAAGGGTGCTAGTTGTTGTTACGCACAGTCGGATAAATACTGGACACTAGATCCACAAGGTATTCCTTGGGAAAATTTCCACACCCTGAGCGATATTCCAGTCTACGGAGAAAACTCTAGTAAAGATGCTGAAAATGCAATGCAATGTTGTTCAGGCAAGGATAGCGATATTGGAAAAGCACAGTCTAAGTGCTGTTAGCCATTCGTTCTTAAAATTTGCCAAATTTTTCAAAATGCCCATTAAAAATACCATTTAGTGGGTATTTTTGTCTTAAAAATGGCAATTTAAAGCATTAAAGTGGGTTTTTTATTCAACAATAAGGTCTATTTCCATTATTTCCTAAATTTTAATCAGTATTAAATTGTAAACAAAATATGCAAATTCAACCAGCAAATATAAAAGACTCTAGAAAAATAAAACAGCTTTATCTGCAAACATTTGATCGTTCAGAATCTGAATTGGTGTCTAATATTGCTGTAGATTTATTACAAAAAAATACAGATAATATTATTTCACTAGTTGCAATGGATGATGACAAAATCATAGGGCATATAGCATTTAGTCCGGTTTTTTTAAATAACTCTAATGAGTGTTTTGGCTATATATTAGCGCCACTGGCAGTAATCCCTAATCATCAAAATAATGGAATCGGATCTAAATTAGTAAAATATGGATTAGATATGATTTCTTCATTGGGCATTCCCATTGTTTTTGTTTATGGCGATCCTCAATATTATTCAAGATTTGATTTTGGGGCGGAACTTGCCCAAGAATTCTTACCTGCTCATAATCTTGAATATCCAACAGGTTGGCTTGCAGTAAGATTAGACTCTAGCACTCTTCCTGGAGGTGGTAGTATCACCTGTGTTGATTCCCTTGATAATCCTAACTTATGGTAAGTGTTGAGAAAATAAAAAAAGCCCGATAAAAGTCGGGCTTTTTTAAAGATGGAGGCCGGAACCAGAATCGAACTGGTCTAGATGGATTTGCAATCCACTGCATAACCGATTTGCTATCCGGCCAAGATGTGTGCAAAGGGTTATAAAAAAAGCCTGTCACGACAGGCTTTTTAATTTGGAGCGGGAAACGAGATTCGAACTCGCGACATTCACGTTGGCAACGTGATGCTCTACCAGCTGAGCTATTCCCGCATAGGTGGCAAATTATAGTGTTTTTTCGCTAAGAGTCAAATGTTTTTACACCTTCTTTTAAATAAATAAATCCTGAGTAGATGGTGAGTAAAGTTGCGGCTAGTAGCAAAGTAACGCCAATTTCAAAGCTTGGCAAGCCGAAGAACGGCTGCTGGTAGAGTAAGAATAAAACAGCAAAGATTTGTACAAAGGTTTTTACCTTGCCAACAAATGAGACATTAACGGTTGATCGCTGGCCAATGGTGCCCATCCATTCTCTAAGGGCGGAAACTAGAATTTCACGAGAAATGATAATCAGCGCACAAACACCAATATACCAATGCGTGTCACTTGGGTAAAAATCAACTAACAATACTAGCGCTACAGACACCATTAACTTATCGGCCACAGGGTCTAAAAAAGCCCCTAACTGTGAAGTCATGTTAAGCTTTCTGGCAAGGTAGCCATCGACATAGTCAGTGGTGCTGATAAACGCATAAATACCCGTTACCCAAAAATTAATCTGCGTAAAAATATTGTCAGGCGCCTGAATGTCAATAAATCCATTTGGATTATAAGCAGGTTGTAAGTAATACAACACAACAAAAACCGGAATGAGTGCAATTCTAGAAAGTGTGATTATGTTAGGTAGTGTCATCATGAAACGTATTCTATCAGATTTAAGCCAGACAACACTTGAAGAAGTGGCGCGCTCGGCAGGAGTCGAACCTGCAACCGCTCGGTTCGTAGCCGAGTAC
>CAZKWW010000168.1:0-2014 GCA_964556635.1 uncultured Candidatus Ruthturnera sp. | reverse complement strand
GATTTTCTCATACTTGATGTTTAGCTCAGCTTGTTTGGCAAACTGAGCATGAATGGTAGGTGATAAGCTATGCTTTATCGGGTTACCAAAAACACCATATAGGTCCATCATTAAGCGACGTTTTTTGTTTTAGATTTTGACTCGGCCTTAGGTTTTGATTCAGCCTTGGGCTTTGCTTGTGGTTTTGGCTTTTGTTGAGCTTTATCTTGCGGTTTAGCCTTATCCTGAGGTTTGTTTTGTTCTTTCTGGCCCTTGTTATTTTGAGGCTTTTTCTTTGCTTGTGGTTTTGGCTTTTGTTGTTGCTTATTTTGTGGACGCTGATTTTTATTTTGAGCGTTGCCATTTCCTTGATTTTTATTACGATTCCTATTGCGGTTTCGATTACGATTCCTATTACGGTTTCTATTGTTTTGGTTTGGACGCTTTTTATTAGGCTTCTTTTTCTTAGTGCCAAATAATGCTTTTTTAATTTTCTCAATTAATGTGAGTTGTTTTTTCTCTGGGACACGTGTATCTGGTCTATTCATGTTAACCGCAGGCTCTTCGGCTGTATTGGCCAGGCCGTTTTCAGCTAAGGTGTGTTGTGGTTTAGAAATGCCTTGATAGCTCTTATGCTGTGATTTTTTGTCACCTTTTTGTTTGTTGATGCTAAAGTTAGGGAATTGCATGTAAGGGTTAGGCAATAGCGTGATTTTGATAGCATGTTTGTTCTCTAGGCGTGCAATATCAGTACGTTTTTCATTGAGTAAATAAGTAACAACGTCAACGCTAGACTGAATCGTTAGGCGCTGCGTTTGATTGGAAGCATTACAGCCGTCTTCTAATTGTCTAAGTATGGTTAATGCCAAACTTGGTACAGTAGGTGTTGTTCCGCTACCATGACACTGAGGGCAAGATTTTTCTACCGATTCGGTAATAGAACTCATTAAGCGTTGTCTTGACATTTCAAGCAAGCCGAATTGTGAAATTGTGCCGATTTGGATGCGCGCACGATCTGAATTTGTGGCTTTCTCCATGGCTTTTTCAATTGATTTTCGGTGTTCTTCAGAAGCCATATCAATAAAGTCAATCACAACCAAACCACCAATATCTCGTAGTTGCAACTGAATAGCGATTTCTTTTGCAGCTTCTAAATTGGTATGGTAGGCGGTTTCTTCAATATCAGAGCCTTTAGTTGCACGAGCAGAGTTGATATCAATTGCTGTTAAAGCTTCAGTTGGGTCAAAGACGACAGTCGCCCCTGTGCGTAGAGATACCTCTCGATTAAAGACGCTTTTAACTTGGTTTTCAACACCCATGTGGTTAAACAAAGAGTGCTCAGAAACATCAAAGAATTTAATGCGATCAAGGTAATGAGGTAGAACAAAACTAACAAATTCTTTAGCATTTTGAAAAGTTTCTAAATCATCAATAATGACGCTATCTGTATCTTCACGAAGATAGTCTCTTAGTGTGCGAATAACAATATCGCTTTCTTGATAAATTAAGAAAGGTGCTGAGCGTTTTTCTGCAGCGTTGTTAATTGAAGCCCATAACTCTGATAAGTAGTCAACTTCCCATTGTAGCTCTTCTAGGCTTTTGCCAGATCCAGCTGTTCGAATGATTAAGCCAGAGTTGTCTGGCATGGTAATTTGTTGAATAACCTCTTTTAATGATTGTCTATCTGATGAGGTTATTTGACGCGAAATGCCATGACTTTTTGGATTGTTTGGCGTTAGGATCATGTAAGCGCCAGCTAAGTTGATATAGGTACTGAGTGCGGCACCTTTATTGCCACGTTCTTCTTTTTCAACTTGGACAATAATTTCTTGTCCTTCTTTTAAAACATCAGAAATGGTGAGCTTATCACCTTTGGCTTTTGCGCCATTATAGAGACTTTCTGCGACTTCTTTAAACGGCAAGAAGCCTTGTCTTTCTTTGCCATAGTCAACGAAAGCAGCTTCTAGAGATTGCTCGACTCGGGAGATTTTCCCTTTGTAAATGTTGCCTTTATTCTTTTGATTAAGGCTGGTTT
>CAZKWW010000167.1:0-2023 GCA_964556635.1 uncultured Candidatus Ruthturnera sp. | reverse complement strand
CCCAGATGCACCACCACATCAAACGCCAAACCCTGGTCAGGCCAATCGGTTATCTTTGGTACTAAGATTAAATGCGCTGACGACGAAATCGGCAGAAACTCACTTAACCCCTGAACCAATGCCAATACGATTGTTTGAAAAATATCCATAATTACAACTTATGTGTTAAATCTTGTTCGCCAAATCCTTTTAATTTTACCGATAGTTTTTTTGTTAATGCCAACACCTTAAAACTCTCACCCATAGCGCTAGGTAGAACTAACTGTTTAACTTGTTGTGCGAGTGTAATGCGCCTATTTTCATCAGTTTCAGCTAATAAATATTCGTCAATCCCCAATGATATTAAAAACATAGCTTGTGTAGCGTAGCCATTAATATCAAAACCACTGCGTTGCGCTTGATCGGCCATATCAGAAAAATTAACTGAAGTCGTAATATCTTGCTCACCTATATGCACAAACGGATCATCACTAGCCTTGTGCTGATAATAACATCTCAGTGTGCCTTCGCCACGCTGAGGATGAAAATACTCCTCTCGAGCCATACCATAATCGATTAATAACACCAAGCCTTGGTCAACAATATCGCTTAATGACTCTATCCAAGCCATCGCTCTAAGATTAACCTCAGTGGTATAGCCTTGCTCAACTTCATTGGGCAATAGCACTTTGTCGTCAATATAAGGCTGCTCAGACATTTGCCATTGTAGTTGATCATCCTTACAATCTACACCCAGCTCAACAAAGCCATCTTGCTTTTTAATTAAACGTTTTGCTGGCATTGCATCGAGCACTTCATTGGCAATCACCACACCTGAAAAATGCTCAGGAAAAGTGTTTAACCACACCACTCTATCGAGTAATTCTGGCAATACTTTGGTGATTGTTTCTTGTTGTCGTTGTTTGAGTTCAGCGCTAAGTTCGAGAATATAATATTTTTTTGGCAAATTATCGAGCCGGCCTAATTCAAATAAAATTTGCGTTGCCAATACGCCACTGCCTGCGCCAAACTCTAAAATATCATTGCTTCCATCAAGCACCTGCATACATTGACGCGCCAAACAAAATCCAAACAAATCTGAAGTCTCTGGTGCGGTGATAAAGTCCCCTTGTTCACCAAATTTCTGCATGCCGCCGCTGTAATAACCTTGTGCTGGATAATACAAAGCTAAATCCATAAATTCATCGAAACCTATGGGCTTGGCTTTTTGTATAATGGTGTTTTTGATTATTTGTTCTAAAGTCACAAAAACTATTTTATATGAAAACAGCATTAATCACCGGCGGTGCGCAACGCATTGGCGCACAAATAGCACAAACATTGCACAATAACGGTTACAACATCATTATTCACTATCGACATTCAAAGCAAGCCGCCAAAGCACTTGCTCAAAAATTAAACACTCAGCGTAACAATTCAGCAAGCATTATTCAAGCAGAATTATCTAATCTTGATGATATTCAAACATTAAGCCGTAGTATTGAACAATTAGATGTTTTAGTTAACAACGCTTCTGTTTTTTACCCAACACCTATTGAAGAGGCGACAACAGACGCTTGGAACAATATAATGAATACCAATGTAATGGCACCCTTCTTTCTGTCTCAGTCATTGGTAAGCGCTTTAAATAAAACTTCGGGCTGTATTATTAATGTTGTTGATATTCATGCCCAGCGTCCACTCAAAAATCATGCGATTTACAACATCTCTAAAGCCGGTATTGCTATGATGACTAAAACGCTAGCCAAAGAACTAGCGCCTAATATTCGCGTTTGTGGTGTTTCTCCTGGCTCTATTCTTTGGCCAGAAAATGAAGCATCACTAACCGATGAACAAAAAAATAAAATGCTAAATAAAATCGCCTTAGGCAAACAAGGTGATGCAGCCGATATTGCCAATACGGTTTTATTTTTAGCCAACTCACCCTACATCACTGGACAAATTATTAACGTCGACGGTGGCCGAACATTAAATCAGTAAAACTTTTTTGTGATATAATTGAGTCGCTTGATGTTTAAGATAC
>CAZKWW010000166.1:0-2060 GCA_964556635.1 uncultured Candidatus Ruthturnera sp. | reverse complement strand
CCAGCGACTATCCGACCAACTTCGCGTTTAATTATACTTTACTTGGATGTTCTGAAAAATATTGTGAATATTATGACCTTCAGTATCGACAGCAACGGTTACTGGCATATCTTTAACTTCTAGCTCGTAAATAGCTTCCATCCCCATGTCTTCAAACGCAATTTTTTTAGCCTTTTTGATTGATTTTGAAATAAGATATGCTGCACCACCCACGGCAATTAAATAACTGGCCTTGTGTTTTTTAATACTTTGTGTGGTGGATTGGCCACGCTCCGCCTTGCCGATCATGCCAAGGATGCCAGTATTGTCTAACATCATGTCTGAAAACTTATCCATTCTTGTTGCAGTGGTTGGGCCTGCAGGGCCGATTACCTCATCACCCACTGCATCCACTGGGCCAACATAATAAATAAATTTATTATCAAAATCGACACCTTTAGGTAAGCCTTCGCCATTGTCTAGCATTTGCTTGAGACGAGAATGTGCCGCATCACGACCAGTAATAATAGTACCCGTCAATAGCAAGGTATCGCCAATATTCCATTCGCCCATTTGGTCGCGAGTCAGGGTATTTAAATCAATATGTTTATATTTAGAATAATCCATCTCTAAATCAGGATAAACGCTCATATCCACTTCTGGTAATTCTGCCACACCCGATCCATCCATTGAAAAATGTAGATGACGAGTAGCTGCGCAATTTGGGATCATTGCCACTGGCTGTGAAGCCGCATGGGTTGGATAATCTTTAACTTTAACATCAAGCACTGTGGTTAAGCCACCCAAACCTTGAGCGCCAATACCCAAATCATTAATCTTATCCATTAGATCTAAACGTAATTGCTCTACCTTGGTTGGATTAGATTTTTGCGCAATATCAGCAATATCAATTGGATCCATCAAGCTTTGCTTGGCCATGAGCATGGCTTTTTCAGCAGTACCACCCACACCAATGCCAATAATGCCTGGTGGGCACCAACCTGCACCCATGGTTGGAATGGTCTTTAACACCCAGTCAGTAATATTATCATCAGGCTGTAATACAGCAAACTTGGCTTTATTTTCAGAGCCACAACCCTTGGCTGCGACTGTGAAGTTAACCCTATTGCCTTTCACGACTTTCATGTGAATAACAGCAGGTGTGTTGTCTTTGGTATTAATTCTAGAGAATAAAGGATCTTCAACAATAGAAGCGCGCAATGGATTATTAAGGCTGGTATAAGCTTGCCTAACCCCTTCATTAATCATATCCTCTAGTGATAATTCTGCGTCCCAAGTAACCTCCATACCAACTTCAACAAAGACATTAACAATGCCCGTATCTTGGCACATAGGGCGCTGACCTAGAGCGGCCATTTTAGAATTAATTAAAATTTGTGCAATGGCATTTTTAGCCGACTGATGCGTTTCTTTTTCATACGCATTTGCCATCGCCTGAATAAAGTCTGGTGCGTGATAATAAGAAATATATTGCAAAGCATTGCAAACGCTTTCAATCACATGTTGTTGCTTGATTTTCATCTTTGTTCTGCTTTAAATATTGCCTAATTTTTACTGAATGTTTATAGTATGATATCTTTTTATTTTAACCAATATTTAACTAGGATTTTTTATGTTTGATTTTTTTAAAGGTCAAAGCCTATCGATTGACTTAGGTACTGCAAATACATTGATTTATATGGACGGCGCCGTTGTGCTAAACGAGCCTTCTGTGGTTGCCATTCGTAATGACAAAGGCTCATTAGAGTCAACGGTTATCGCTGTAGGTCAAGATGCCAAAAATATGCTTGGTAGAACACCTGGCTCCATTGAGGCGATTCGCCCAATGAAAGATGGTGTGATTGCTGACTTTAAAGTCACTGAAAAAATGTTGCAACATTTCATTCGCAAAGTATTACGCTCTGGTTTCTTTTCACCTAGCCCTAAGGTTTTAATCTGTGTGCCTTGTGGCGCTACTCAAGTTGAGCGACGCGCTATTAAAGAAAGTGCAGTCGGTGCAGGTGCAAGAGATGTTTACCTAATTGAAGAGCCAATGGCAGCAGCTCTTGGTGCTGGTATGG
>CAZKWW010000165.1:884-2134 GCA_964556635.1 uncultured Candidatus Ruthturnera sp. | reverse complement strand
GTGGAATTAGGCGATGTGAGTGAATGGGAAGTGGCTTGTATTAATAACAATGTGCCAGAGGTGGTGTTAACCACCAGCGAGAAATTTGTACCACAACTCTTAAATTTAGATATTAATGAAGTGGGAGTAAGCTTTTCTAAGGGGTGTTATCCTGGGCAAGAAGTGGTAGCACGATTGCATTATCTCGGTAAATCAAAACGTAGAATGCGCCAATTTGAGTATGAAGGTAAGGTTAATGTGGGTGATGAGTTGATTGTTGATGGTTCAAAATCAGCTAAAGCTTCAGGTTTGGTTGTTCGTCAGGTAAAATTAGCCGGCAAATCTTTGTGTTTGGCGACAGTAGAAGTTGCGCATGAAGACGAAAAAATCACCTTAAATGACGCTAATGGCGTCCAATTAACCAAAATATAAATAATGAATAAGCTGTTGTTTTTACTACTATTTTTACCAATGACGTCTTTTGCTGAGCCAGGTGTTTTAACCACGCCATTAACCAATCATTGGATTGGCTACGCTGCATTATTTTTATTTGCAGTGGCTTATATTTTGGTCATGGTAGAAGAATTTACATGCTTTAGAAAGTCCAAACCAATGATTTTATTGGCAGGCGTCATTTGGGGGTTGATTGGCTGGAAATACGCTGTTGAAGGTATTCCGCATGCAGCAGAAGAAGCGCTTAGGCATAATTTTTTAGAATACACTGAGCTGCTTTTATTCTTATTGGTGGCCATGACTTATATCGAGGCGATGCGCGAGCGTAATGTATTTGAGCGACTAAAAGCTTGGATCATTAACAAAGAGTTTAGTCTTAAACAATTGTTTTGGCTTACCGGGATTTTGGCGTTCTTTATCTCGCCTCTTGCAGATAATTTAACAACAGCACTAATTATGGGCGCTGTAGTGATGGCTGTTGGAGGGAGTGACTCAAGGTTTGTTTCTGTATCGTTTATCAATATTGTAGTGGCCGCTAATGCCGGTGGTGCGTTTAGTCCATTTGGTGATATTACAACGTTAATGGTATGGCAAAAAGGCCTGGTAGAGTTTAATGAATTTTTTGCTCTATTCATTCCATCGTTGATTAACTTTTTGGTGCCTGCTTTTATTATGCAATTTGCCATCAAAAACAAAGCGGTTCAATTGGGTGAAAGGCATACTTTAATCAAACCTGGTGGCATGGCAATTACGGTGTTGTTTGTGGTGACAATTATTACCGCTGTTAGCTTTCACAATTTCTTGCATTTACCGCCGGC
>CAZKWW010000165.1:0-874 GCA_964556635.1 uncultured Candidatus Ruthturnera sp. | reverse complement strand
TTTAAGTTATTTATTTATTGCTGGATTTTTTATTCGCAGACAAGCAAGAAAAAATTCTGAAGATGCGAGCTTTGATATCTTTGAGAGTGTGTCAAATGCTGAATGGGATACGTTGTTATTCTTCTTTGGTATTATCGTCAGTGTTGGTGGCTTAGGCTTTATTGGTTATTTAGAAATGGCATCAGTGTCGATATATGGCGGGCTAGACACTACCTCTGCTAATGTGTTGATCGGTATACTTTCAGCGATTGTTGATAATATTCCAGTGATGTTTGCAGTGCTTACCATGGAGCCAAATATGTCGTTAGGCCAGTGGTTATTGGTAACACTCACAGCAGGCGTTGGTGGTAGTTTGCTTTCTATTGGTTCTGCTGCTGGTGTAGCATTAATGGGTCAGTCTAGAGGGTTGTACACGTTTGTCTCTCACCTAAAGTGGATGCCGGTGATTGCATTAGGCTACGCTGCTAGTATCGCCGCGCATTTATGGATTAACAAAGCTTTGCTTGATCTGCCAATTGGATAAAAATAGCTTATATATTGATATTGGCAATACTGCAGTCAAATGGCTGTTTGACGGTGATTATCATTCAATCTCAGCCACCGAATTTAATATAAAACTTTTACCAAAAGCTAGGCAAGTTTTTGTTAGCTGTGTGGGTGATCAATCCTTATTAGATGGTGTAAGCGGCCCAATTTTTGTTGAGTCTCAGTCTGCTTTTAAAGACTTTAAATCAGCCTATAAAAATGCCAATGAATTAGGTGTCGATCGCTTTTTGGCAATGATTGGCGCTATTGGTCAATACCCCAAACAAACTCGACTGATTATTGATGCGGGCAGTGCGCTCACTTTTGATTTGGTGTTGGCTGATGACAC
>CAZKWW010000164.1:0-2147 GCA_964556635.1 uncultured Candidatus Ruthturnera sp. | reverse complement strand
TGAGTCTTGCTGTTGGGCGCTGCGTTTAGCGCACTTTAAAAAGCACATTAGTGCTGGTGATTATGACTATGTAACTGACTTTGAACTGGTACTAAAAGGCTTAGCAACAACCTCACCTGGACTTTCAAAGCGTCTAGAAGAAAACATACCGAACTACTTAGCTAATCTTAATGACTAATTCAATGAAGGCTTTATTTGCACTTGCATTTGCTTTTTCACTTAATTCGTTAGCAGCCCCTAATAGCATTATTGCTATCGTCAATGATGAGCTAATCACTCTAGATGCAATTAGCGAACAAATAACCGAGTCTTCTACCAAAGCTCAAAAAATAAAACTGATTAATAATCAAATTGACTTGGTATTGCAATTAGAAAAAATTAAAAAATTTGGCATTAAACCAAAACTAAGTTCAATCAATACCATGTTGAGCAATATCGCTTCACAAAATGGATTAACTTTGGCGCAATTGCAAGCCAATAATCAATTTGATGAAATTGTTGAAAATATTTCTCAACGCTTATCAATCAAAGGATTGAAGCAATTTGTTTTGCAAGAAGCTAATACCAGCCTAACACAAGCAGAAATTGATGCCACACTTGCTAAAAATCCAAGTAACTCTGCAAGCTTTAATAAGCAAATTAAAATCGCGCAAATTGCGATTAGCTCTATTGATCAAACCGACTCTTTATTGCAATCTAAAGACAGCTTAATTCAACAGTTTTTAGCCGATCTCAGTGAAAAAATCAACACAGGCACTTCGTTTTCTAGTTTAGCCAAACTGCATTCGCAAGACCCTTCTTATAAAAATGGTGGGGAGTCAGGTTGGCTTGATGAAAATAGACTGCCAGCTGAGTTTAAACAACAAATAGACCAACTTAAAGCGGGCGAATTATCACCACCCTTTCAAACTGGGCAAGCTTGGAGAATTATCAAAATTATCGACAAACGTAGCGTTGATAACCATCTAATTGCAATCAAGTCAAAACTAATCCAATCAAAGAAAAATACTTTTTTTAAAAATTGGGTAAAAGAGTTAAGAAAAGACGCTTACATAGAAATTTTTGACCACAAGCTATAAACACTAGCACCCATGTCTAAATCGATTATCATTTTTGGATTTCACGCTGTCCAAGCACAATTAGACGCCAACCCTGAATGCTTGCTTAAGGTGTTTACCTTAGACAATCGCAATGATAAGCGTCTTAGTGCGCTCACAACACAGCTTAATAGCTTAGGCATCAATACACAGCAATCCAATAAACAGCAACTTGATAAACTCACTAAAAATCAAACACATCAAGGTATTGCTGCTGAAATATTACTACCCACCCTGCCTAATCTAGACGGTTTAATAAATCACGTTGAAAAACTCAATAATAATAGCTTAATATTAATACTAGATTCTATTCAAGATCCAAGAAATTTAGGCGCTTGCTTACGTAGTGCTAATGCAGCTGGCGTGGATTGTGTCGTCATTAATAAAGACGGTTCAGCACCGATTAATGCGCTAGTACACAAAACCTCAGCAGGCGCGCTAAATCAGCTTAAAATCTTCTCTGTAACTAATTTGTCACGTACCATCAAAGCGTTAAAAGAACGCAATATTTGGGTGGTTGGTCTAGATGGCGCGACAGACCAATCACTTTATCAAATCGATCTTACCACGCCAAGCGCAATTATTATGGGTGCTGAAGGCTCAGGCTTGCGCTCATTGACTAAAAAATCTTGTGACCAATTAGCCATGATTCCAATGCAAGGTAATGTTGAGAGTTTAAATGTTTCTGTTGCTACGGGTATTGCTTTATTTGAGGCTAGCAGACAACGCAACCTTTAGTGCATTTACATTAATCAAACTTAAGCCCTAAAAGTTTGATTTTTTGGTAAAATTGTCAAGTTTTTGCAGTATTGATGAAACAAGGAATACCAGAGAGAATAAAGCTTTTTAAATTCGCTTCTAAAGCGTTGATCTTTTCACAGACTTATCAAGTGAAAGATTTCCCTAGAATTAGCGCATTAGTAAGCAATCAAGATGCACCAGTTGATGTTGAACTCAACTTTAGCATTGAGAACGATAGAATTCCTTGTATTACTGGCAAAGTTGAACTAGATGTGGCACTCACCTGCCAACGCTGTTTAGAGGAAGTTA
>CAZKWW010000163.1:0-2190 GCA_964556635.1 uncultured Candidatus Ruthturnera sp. | reverse complement strand
ATCTATCGAAAAGATTATCAGCCAAGTGCGTATTTAATCCACACCACAGAGTTGAGTTTTGATTTGTCTGAAGATGAAGCCATGGTTTTATCTAAGGTACATTATTACCAAAACCCAGGCTTAACCAGTAAAGAGAGAGCTCTATTTTTAAACGGCGTTAATTTAGAATTAATCTCGATTTCGATAGATGGTGCGCAGCCTAATTATCAGTTGCTTGATGAAGGATTGGAGCTCAATGATTTACCGGATGAATTTGTACTAGAGATTACCACACGTATTCATCCAGAGAAAAATACCAGCTTAAATGGTTTGTACCAATCCAGTGGTAATTTTTGTACCCAATGTGAGGCGCATGGGTTTAGACAAATTACTTATTATCTTGATCGACCTGATGTACTGAGTGTATTTACCACACACATTAAAGCCGACTTTGAGCGCTATCCCGTGTTGTTGAGTAATGGTAATTTAGTTAGCTCAAAACCAGGTGAAGCAACCTGGCACGATCCTAGCCTAAAGCCTTGTTATTTATTTGCTTTGGTGGCAGGTGATTTTGCCGTATTAGAAGACGCTTACACCACCATCAGCGGTAATGAAGTTGCATTAAAGATTTATGTTGAATCGCATAATATTGATAAAACTCAGTTTGCGATGGATTCACTCAAGCGTTCATTTGCATGGGATGAGCAGCGTTTTGGTCTTGAATATGATCTAGATATTTACATGATTGTCGCCGTGGATGATTTCAACATGGGTGCAATGGAAAATAAAGGCCTTAATATTTTTAACTCCACTTATGTGCTGGCTAATCCAGATACAGCAACGGATAAAGATTTTATTAATGTTGAGGCGGTAATAGGGCACGAATATTTTCATAATTGGACCGGCAATCGAGTCACTTGTCAAGATTGGTTTCAATTAAGCTTAAAAGAAGGATTGACCGTTTTTAGGGATCAAGAGTTTACGTCTGATTTGCATTCTCGATCAATCAAGCGAATTGAAGATGTAAATGGTTTGCGTACTTTTCAATTTGCCGAAGATGCTGGCCCAATGAAACATCCAGTCAGACCAGAGTCATATATCGAGATGAATAATTTTTACACCTTTACGGTATATGAAAAAGGCGCTGAAGTGATTCGTATGATTCATACTTTCTTAGGTGAGGCAAGGTTTCAAAGCGGTATGAAGCTTTACTTTGAGCGCCATGATGGCCAGGCAGTCACAATTGATGATTTTGTATCAGCAATGAGCGATGCCAATGATTTTGACTTTGAACCTTTCATGACTTGGTATTCACAATCTGGCACACCTGAGGTTGAGGTAGAAACTAACTACAATGCTCAACAAAAAGTCTATACGGCAACTTTTAAACAAAAGGATGGGCACACTTACTACTTGCCAATTCGTTATGGCTTGATGGATCAACAAGGCAGGGAGGCTGAACAAGGTGTTTTGGTGCTTGACCAGGCACAAAAAACCTTTGAATTTACAAACATTAAAGATGAGCCAACGCCGTCTTGGTTGAGAGGTTTTTCAGCACCTATTAAATTAACCTCAAACCTTAATACTGAGCAAAAAATATTTTTATGCGAGCATGATACTGATGCTTTTAGTCGTTGGGATAACGCCCAAGCATTATGGTTGTTGTTAATCCTTCATCCTAAGCAGATTGATGAAAAAGCATTGTTCAATGCTTTTGAAAATATCCTCACCAAAGAAACTGACAACGCCCTGGTAAGTGAATTATTAACATTACCATCAGAGCGGTTGATTCATTTGCAAATGGATGAGATTAATGTTGTTGAGATTAGGCAGAAACGAGAGGTAGTTATTGATAAGATTGCTCAGCGCTTTAAGCTTATTTTGTTGAGTATTTATAACAAGCTGAATACTGCTGATACGTTTGAACTGACACCAGAGGCAGTAGGCGCTCGATCATTAAAGAATGTTTGTTTGTCTTATTTGGTTAAAGCTGGTGAATTTGAGTTGGCTTATCAAGGGTTTGAATCAGCCAATTGCATGAGTGATCGTTTGAGTGCTTTTAATGCTTTGCTATCTGTTGATAATGCGTATCAAGATAAGGTAATTCAACAGATGTTTACGCTTTATCAGCAGGATGTTCAAGTAATGGACAAGTGGTTTGCTGCTCAAGCGTTAGCGCCCGGCAATGGTATCAATGAGATTAGGCAGCTA
>CAZKWW010000162.1:0-2230 GCA_964556635.1 uncultured Candidatus Ruthturnera sp. | reverse complement strand
AGTAAAGGACTGAAAAATGCTACAACCTAAACGTACAAAATTTAGAAAAATGATGAAAGGCCGTAATCGCGGTCTAGCCACAGGCCACAAGGTTAGTTTTGGTGAAATCGGTTTGCAAGCATCTGGTAGATGTCGTATGACAGCTAGACAAATCGAATCAGCGCGTCGTGCAATGACACGTCATGTGAAACGTCAAGGTAAGATTTGGATTCGTGTTTTCCCGGACAAGCCTATTACTAAGAAGCCATTAGAAGTACGTATGGGTAAAGGTAAAGGTAGTGTTGAATATTGGGTAGCACAGATTAAACCAGGTCAAATGTTATTCGAAATGCAAGGTGTTGATGAGACCGTTGCAAGAGAAGCCTTTGCATTAGCAGCAGCTAAATTACCAGTAAAAACAACAGTAGTTAAACGGACGGTGATGTAATGGATGTTAAAGAATTAAGAGAGCAAGATATCTCACAATTGAACGAAACGTTAATGACGCTTTTAAAAGAGCACTTTGAGTTGCGCATGCAGCACAAAACAGCGCAATTAGCAGACGCTTCAAAGTTAGGTAAAACTAAGAGATCAATTGCACAAATTAAAACAATTATCAAAGAGAAACAAGCATGAGTGAATCAAAAGTAGAACGCGTATTAACAGGCAAAGTTGTTAGCAACGGTCGTGACAAGACGATCGCCGTTATGATTGAGCGCAAGGTAAGACATCCGATTTACAAAAAGTACATTAAGCGCAGTACTAAGGTTCATGCACATGATGAAAATAACGAGTGTGGTTTAGGCGATACAGTAAGAGTAGTTGAAGCAAAGCCATTTTCTAAGACTAAATGCTGGGCATTGTTAGAAGTAGTTGAGAAATCAGTTGCGATTGATTAATTAATAGCACATTTAAAGAGAATAAGACATGATTCAAATGCAAACAAAACTTCATATTGCGGACAACAGTGGTGGTGTCAAAGCAATGTGTATTAAAGTATTAGGCGGCTCTAAGCGTCGTTATGCGAATATTGGCGATGTTATTAAGGTGAGTATTAAAGAAGCTTCACCGCGTGGCAAAGTGAAAAAAGGTGACGTTTACGATGCAGTTGTTGTACGTAGTGCACAAGGTGTACGTCGCGCAGATGGTTCGCGTATCCGTTTTGATGGCAACGCAGTTGTGCTTTTAAATACAAAACTTGAGCCAGTTGGCACGCGTATTTTTGGTCCAGTAACACGTGAATTGCGCTCTGCACAGTTTATGAAAATTGTGTCATTAGCACCAGAGGTATTGTAATGCAAAAGATTAAATTAAATGATGAAGTGATTGTTATTGCTGGTAAGGACAAAGGTTCTACTGGCACAGTCACTAAAGTAACAGACGCTAAAGTAGTGGTTGAAGGTTTAAACATTGCTAAAAAGCATGTAAGAGCTAACCCAAATGCAGGCGTTACTGGCGGCATCGTAGATACTGAAATGCCAATGGCAATTTCAAATGTAGCAATCTACAACGCAAAAATAAAAAAAGCAGACAGAGTTG
Organism: uncultured Candidatus Ruthturnera sp.; assembly: GCA_964556635.1. Classification (GTDB taxonomy): domain Bacteria; phylum Pseudomonadota; class Gammaproteobacteria; order PS1; family Pseudothioglobaceae; genus Thioglobus_C. The sequence goes on along the minus strand of CAZKWW010000162.1, from coordinate 712 downwards.
GTGTTCGCACTGACAAAGACGGCAACAAGGAAAGATTTTTTAAGTCAAACGGCGATTCAATCGTTTGAAACAGTTAAGGAAATAAACCGTGTCTAGATTACAAGAACAATACAAAAAAGAGATTCTACCTGCACTACAAAAAGAGCTAGGTACAAAAAATCCAATGGCAGTACCTAAGATCGAAAAGATCACCATTAACATGGGTTTGGGTAGCGCATTAGGTGACAAGAAAATTTTGCAAAGCGCATTGGAAGAAATGAGCCTTATTTCTGGCCAAAAACCAATGACTTGTAATGCACGTAAATCAGTGGCAAGCTTTAAGTTAAGAGAAGGTAATCCCATTGGTTGTAAAGTAACCCTACGTCGTGAAAAAATGTATGAATTTCTTGATCGTTTGGTTAATATTGCAGTACCTCGTATTCGTGATTTCCGTGGTTTAAACGACAAATCATTTGACGGTCGTGGTAACTACAACATGGGTTTAACAGAACAAATCGTATTCCCAGAGATTGATTTTGAAAAAGTAACAAGAACACGTGGTATGGATATCGCTATCACAACTTCTGCTACTAACAATGAAGACGCTAAGAAACTATTAGCAATGTTTAATTTCCCATTTAAAGGATAAGGAAAATGGCTAAAAAGTCTATGATAAATAGAGACGCTAAGCGTGCAAAGTTGGTTGAAAAATACCGTACTAAGCGCCTTGAGC
>CAZKWW010000161.1:0-2232 GCA_964556635.1 uncultured Candidatus Ruthturnera sp. | reverse complement strand
CTGGTTTTGGTGGTGGTAACTTTGCCTCTTCAATGTCAAACATTTCTTTCTTCTTTCCGAAGAAGATTCAAGGTTATTCATTGGGTATGAATGCAGGTTTAGGTAACTTTGGTGTAACCACAATGCAAATCGTTATTCCTTTGGTAATGACATTAGCAGTGATGGGCAACCCGACAGAACTGCAAATTGCTTCCGGTACGTTAATCGGTAAGATCCCAGCAGGTACTGACACTTACTTACAAAATGCAGGTTATGTGTGGCTGGTCATTCTTATTCCATTATCGTTAGCATCATGGATGGGTATGAACAATATTACAGAGGAGCATGTATCTCCAAATATTGGCTCAACTCTGGGTGCTTTTATTAAGATCATTGTGATGTTGGTTTTAGGTCTTGCAACAGCAGCCTTTGGCTTGTGGCTAATGCTGCCTGAAGTTGCCTCTGGATCAGGGCTGATGATTAGTAAGTGGATAGCATTACCAATTATTATTGCTTTGACAGTATTGCTACTTAAATTATTACCACTGGGCAGTGACTATAAAGAAGGTATTAATCGTCAATACAAAATTTTTGACAACAAACACACGTGGGCGATGACGGTGATTTACACCATGACGTTCGGCTCATTTATTGGTTATGCGGCCACACTGGCACTATCCATTAAAGTGATCTTTGGCTTCCAACACATTATGGTTGATGGCGTAATGACTCACTCAACTGTGAATCCAAATGGCCCTTCAGCGTTAACTTATGCCTGGATGGGTGCGTTTGTTGGTGCGCTAATTCGACCAATTGGTGGCATGATTGCCGATAAGATGGGTGGCGCTAAAGTAACACAGATTATTTCTGCTGTCATGGTAGCTTCTGCACTGGGTGTGGCTTACTACATGAAGCAAGCTTACGCAAGTGCGACACCGGAAGAGTTCTTCTATCCGTTCCTAATGTTATTTGTAATCCTATTTGCAATGACAGGTATTGGTAATGGCTCTACCTTTAGAACGATTTCACAAGTGTTTAACAAAGAACAGGCTGGTCCAGTTCTAGGTTGGACGTCTGCGGTAGCGGCTTATGGTGCCTTCATCATTCCAAAAGTGTTTGGTGAGCAGATTAAGCTAACAACACCTGAAAACGCACTCTATGGTTTTGCGGTGTTCTATGCAGTTTGTATGGTGATTAACTGGTGGTTCTACCTTCGTAAGGATGCAGAATTCCATAACCCATAAATAAAAAAATATTGGGGCGAGCTAAACACTCGCCCCATTTTATTAAAAATAATTAATCACTAGTTATTTTTAATAAAAAGTTAAAGTTTTATTGATCCTCGTCAAGGTTTTATCCACAGCAGGTGGAAAAATAAACTTTAAACAAGATTTGCAATTAACAAGAAGAGAAACAACAAACAGGAGAAAGGACTATGAGTCATTTTTTAGACAGACTTAAATATTTTAATCGCATTAAGTCAACTTATTCAAAAGGCCACGGCATTGTTACTGAAGAAGATCGCGCATGGGAAGACACCTACCGTAATCGCTGGCGTCATGACAAAGTAGTGCGCTCTACTCACGGTGTAAACTGTACCGGTGGTTGCTCTTGGCAAATTTTTGTAAAAAATGGCCTAGTATCATACGAGATGCAACAAACCGATTATCCTCGTACTCGTGAAGACCTTCCAAATCATGAGCCTCGCGGTTGTCAACGTGGCGCTTCATTCTCTTGGTACTTATATTCTCCGCACCGTATTAAATACCCTTTAATTCGTGGCCGCTTATTAGACCTATACCGTGCTGAGCGCAAAAACGGCAAAGACCCAGTAGAAGCTTGGGAAGCAATTCAAGCCGACAAAGAAAAACGCGATTCATACGTTAGTGTTCGTGGCTTGGGTGGTTTTGTACGTGCAACCTGGGAAGAAGTAGTTGAAATGACTGCGGCAGCTAATGTTTACACCATTAAAAAATGGGGCCCTGATCGTATTTATGGCTTCAGCCCTATTCCAGCTATGAGTATGATTTCATATGCTGCTGGTTCAAGATATTTATCAATGATTGGCGCAGGTGTTGGCTCGTTCTATGACTGGTACTGTGATTTACCGCCTGCCTCTCCACAAGTATGGGGTGAACAAACAGACGTACCTGAATCTGCTGATTGGTACAACTCTAAATATATTATTATTTGTGGTGCCAACCTACCAATGACGCGTACACCAGATGCGCACTTTATGACTGAATCACGTTA
>CAZKWW010000160.1:0-2260 GCA_964556635.1 uncultured Candidatus Ruthturnera sp. | reverse complement strand
CCAGTCTTCAGAGTAGAATTGGATAGGAGAATTTTCAGATTCAAATGTTTCAATTGACCAAGTATCTGGTCGTTCAAGAATGGCTGATAATAACTGATCATTTAGCAAGTGACCTGTCTTATAACCTTCGTAATGTCCGATTAAATTAGAGCCCAATAAATACAAATCGCCCACAATATCCAAGATCTTGTGTTTGACGAATTCGTTTTGATAGCGCATACCATCTTCATTAAGCACATCATCATCACTCAGTGCAATAGCGTTATCCATACTCGCACCAAGTGCCAAATTTTGTCTTTGCATCATTTCTACATCTTTCATGTAGCCAAATGTTCTGGCACGGGAAATTTCTTTCAGATAAGATTGTTGAGCAAAATCAATACTGAGTTTTTGACCACTTTCTTTTACTTTCTTATGATCAAAATCAATTTCAAGTGTCACTTTAAAGCCATCATAAGGGGAAACTTGTGCCCAAGAATCTCCATTCTCGATTTTGATAGTATCGTGAATAACAAAGAAGTGCTTGTGTGCATCTTGTTCTTGAATGCCAGCAGATTGTACTAAGAAAATAAATGGCGCTGAGGAGCCGTCCATAATCGGCACTTCGAACGAATCTAACTCTACTAAAACATTGTCAATACCCAGTGCTGAAAAAGCACTCATTAGATGCTCAACTGTAGAGACTTTAACGCCCTGGTTTTCTAGCCCTGTAGAAAGCACCACTTCGTTAACAAAGGCATTGTGTGCTCTAACCAATTTACCGCCCACGTCCATACGCCTAAAAACCACACCATGATCAGCTTCAGCAGGAATTAACGTCATATTAACCACGCCACCACTGTGAATACCAATGCCACGTGCTTTAACTGTTTTTTTAATTGTTCTTTGTTTGATCATAAGTCAATATTAAAACTTAAATTGTCGTTTAATTTTACCGAAGATATTGCCATCATTGTCTTCTTGTACAACTCTTAAATCTGATTCATCATATTCAAATAACAACAAACCTAAAGCACAAGCATACTCAGGCTCTAAAAGGCTGCGTTCCGCTGTAATTCTATCTGTATTCACACGCCCTTGCTTAGCTCTAATTTTAAAACAACTTAATAATAACGCATCACACCCCTTAATTTTTGAAGCACCCCCTGTTAAAACAAAGCCCGACTTTAATAAACGATAAAGTTTTTGAGATTTTAAATCTTGTCTAATTTGTGAAAATAAATTTAAATACGATTGCTCAATCACCTCAACCAAAGATTGATGGGACAAATAACGCTCAACCTCTTTAGGATCGTCAACTTGTTGGAATTTTATCAACTTGTCTTCTCGAATAGATTTAACTTGTGCATTTCCATGTTGAAGCTTTAATCGTTCCGCCTGCTCAAAAGAAGTATCAAATGCATCAGCAATATCTTGAGTTACTTGATCACCACCACTTTGAATAACAGCGCTATAAGTAATGCCACCTTTAGCAAAAACTGAAAAATTGGTCACCCCTGCACCTATATCAATCAAACAAACGCCATTGTCTTTTTCATCTTGCGTAAGATAGGCTTCACTGCTTGCCATAGAATTTAACACAATATTATGCAGACCCAAACCACCCTCACGAATGCTTTGGTCAATTGCATTAACACATTGATTAGATACTGTCACAATATGCATGGCGACTTCTAGGGTTTTGGCTTCTTGGCCAATCGGTTGCTCAACAACAACACCTTGATGAGTAATCGGGTCTTTATCAAGTGTGTAACAATTAGACACGCTGTTAATGACTTGTTTATTGGTTGGTGTTGGTACGGCGCGTGCTGTTTTAATTGCAGCATCTAAATCTTGCTCGCTGATTTCATCGCCTGCAATAAAAATTTGACCTTCTCGGTTGATGACAGTTAAGTGCGGATCTGAGATATTGACACTAACATGGTGAAAATCAGTATTACAGCTCAAGTAAGCTTTTTTAGCTGCATCTTTGATGGATTGAGCGGCCTGTTTAACATCATTAATTAAGCCTTTTTTTACACCGGAAGATTCACTTACACCATGACCAAAAACCTCGAGCCGGCCATTAATTTCTTCAGCAAGCAAGACAACAGTCTTGCGACTGCCAACATCAACACTTACAATAAAATTATCATCTCTAGCCATTTTCCTCTTCTGTTTTTTGCGCTGAAAAATCAAGCCACTCGTATAAATGCTTTAATTCAACTGTAGCACCACTCAACAATTGTCGAAATTTCTTAGCATTAGGCTGCCCATGATA
>CAZKWW010000159.1:0-2270 GCA_964556635.1 uncultured Candidatus Ruthturnera sp. | reverse complement strand
GAAGTGGTGCAAGAAACTCGACTTTATGATGCTGTTAGACATGAAACTCGTTCAATGAGATCTAAAGAAGAAGCCAATGATTATCGCTACTTCCCAGATCCTGATTTATTACCTGTTGAAATTTCTGATGAATTACTGGCAAGCATTAAAGCAGATTTACCAGAATTACCTGTGGAGAAAAAAGCAAGATTTATCGCTGAACTTGGTTTAAACGAATATGATGCAGATGTACTAACTTCACAAAAATCTTTGGCAGATTATTTTGAAACCATGTTACTTGGTAATGAATCAAACGCTAAGTTGTGTGCAAACTGGGTAATGGGAGAGCTTTCAGCCTCACTTAATAAAAACCAAATTGAGATTCAAGATTCACCGGTTTCAGCACAAGAATTGTCCCTACTTATTCAACGCATAGGCGACGATACCATTTCTGGTAAGATTGCCAAAGATGTTTTTAAAGCCATGTGGGAAGGTGAAGGTGGTGCCGATCAGATTATCGACGCTAAAGGATTGAAGCAGATGACCGATACAGGTGCGATTGAGGCGATTGTTGTTGAGATTATTGCTAATAATGCGCCACAAGTCGAGCAGTTTAAGTCCGGTAATGAAAAAATCTTAGGCTTCTTTGTGGGTCAAGCAATGAAGGCGACACAAGGCAAAGCTAACCCTAAATTACTCAATGAAATGTTGAGATCAAAGCTAACTTAATAAATTAACGATAATTAAATCAACCAGATTAAGTCCTGATAGATTTGACAGCCAAATAAGTAAGCTTGATACAATTGGCCACACTACAATCTTAAACACGCCAAAATAAAGCAAACCAATTAAAATAAATAATCCATAGGGTTCTAGTTGGTCATATTGATAAGCTAATTTTCTTGGTAGTAAAGAGCTAACAACTCTACCGCCATCTAAAGGTGGGACAGGTAATAAATTAAAAATTGCCAGTAGTAGATTAACAAAAATTCCAGCACCACCCATCAGCACTAAAAACGGGATATTAACAGTGTTTGCAATAATAACAATAAGTAACCAACCAATAACCATTAATAGGTTAACACCGGGCCCTGCTAAAGCCACCCAAAGCATATCTTTTTTAGGTGATCTAAGTGCGCTAAAGTTAACGGGTACAGGTTTGGCCCAGCCAAAAATAAACCCAGAAGAAGATAGATACAGTAACGCCGGCACCAAGATTGTGCCAACAGGGTCAACATGTTTGATTGGGTTGAGGGTTAAGCGCCCCATCATTCTAGCAGTATGATCACCTAAAAGGCTAGCGACCCAACCATGTGCAGCCTCATGTACGGTAATGGCAAACAATACTGGAATCACCCAAATTAGAATAGATAGAATATCGCTCATAAGCCTTTCTCGTAGGTAAAATCAAAACAATTGTTAAAAATTATATTTCATTTTATATGAAAACAACACAACTATTAATTCCGACTCAAAAAGAAGCGCCAAATGATGCTCAAGTGATTTCCCATCAGTTGATGATCCGCGCAGGATTGATTTCTAAACTGGCTTCTGGATTGTATACGTACTTGCCGATGGGTCTTAGAATCTTGCAAAAAGTAGAGGCTATTGTTCGTGAAGAAATGAACAAGGCTGGTGCGCAGGAGTTGCTGATGCCGGTTGCCCAACCTGCAGAGCTCTGGCAAGAGTCTGGCCGATGGGATGAGTACGGCCCTGAATTGTTACGCTTTAATGATAGACACAATCGTGAGTTTTGCCTAGGGCCGACTCATGAAGAGGTGATTACCAATTTAGCTGCGCAATATTTACGTAGTTATAAGCAATTGCCGATGAATTTTTATCAAATTCAAACCAAGTTTCGCGATGAAATACGCCCGCGTTTTGGGGTGATGCGCTCTCGTGAATTCATTATGAAAGATGCCTATTCATTTCACTTAGATCAAGACTCACTGCAACAGACTTACGATGTTATGCATCAAACTTATTGCAATATCTTTGATCGTCTAGGCTTGGATTACCGCCCTGTATTGGCAGATTCTGGCTCGATTGGTGGTGATAGCTCACATGAGTTTCATGTATTGGCAGACTCTGGAGAGGATGCTATTTGCTTTTCAGACGCATCAGATTACGCAGCCAATATTGAAAAAGTGTCTTTTTCTAAACAAGACGGCACTTGTGTGGCCTCAGCAGACGAAGAAAAAGTACTGACCAAAAAAATAACCAGTATTGAAGATGTTGCTCAGTTTTTAAGCGTTAATAAGGCGCAATGCATCAAAACACTGGTTATAAAA
>CAZKWW010000158.1:0-2296 GCA_964556635.1 uncultured Candidatus Ruthturnera sp. | reverse complement strand
ATTTTTTGTCAAACTTAACACTTTGACGAACAGGCTTCATAGTTTTTCTTGCTGCTTACAGGTGTTGTAAATTAACAACTGGCTTAGGCGTCCATCCATCTTGCTGATGCTCAGCAATAATCGTTGTATACACGCCGCCACGCACATTAAAAATCGCCTTAAGGCGCATAAAACGTGGATTGGTTGCTACAACTAAATCTTGAAGAATTTGATTGGTTACTGCTTCATGAAAAGCACCCTCGTCACGAAATGACCAAATATAAATTTTTAAAGATTTAAGCTCAACACAGGCTTTATCAGCAATATATTCTAAATGTAATGTAGCAAAGTCAGGCTGACCTGTTTTTGGACATAAACAAGAAAACTCTGGCATATCAAACTGAATAACATAATCACGATCAACGTAAGGGTTGTCAAAAACTTCTAAATCTTTATTGGGTCTACTTGGCATTGGCTGTGTCCTTATATGAAAATTGCCCGACTATTTTATCAAGATAATGAGTGAGTTTTCCATGTCTATAAAAATAGAAAATAAAAATAAATAACAACATTGATATATGCACCCACCATAGCCCTATTATTGGTATTGAGTCTCCCTGTTCTAAAGTAGACTTAGCAATCAATAAAGCATTGTTATATAAAATAAAAATAACCACACCGATCAACACGCCTAGATTCTTACCACCCCTAGGAGAGGCTCTTCCAAGCAAGACACCCAGGGCTGATAAAATTAGCACGCTGAGTGGTTGTGATAAACGCCATTGCAATTCAGCGGCTTCTTTAAGACCATCAGAACGCAATAAATCTATTGTTCCCTGCCCTTCAACCTTGTTGTAGTTGCTGGTGGATTTTTGCACTTCACCATCAATAATTTGCAAATCATATAAATCAAAATTTAAGATTTTTTTATTAGCATCGCTTGGAAACCCATGATAACGGGTGCCATCTTTTAAGCGTAAATATACGCTGCTAGTTGTCGAATCAGTATATTTTTGCGCTTGCTTGGCTAATGTAATTATTGGCTCTCCGCCAGCCAAAGCGTAAATAAATATCTCTTCCATTGCTTGATCACTACTTTGATTTTGATCATTATCTTTAACTTTGGAAGCATAAAAAACAATTTCCCCATCTTTAAATTCTTGAAATTCGCCTTGCTTAATAAATGAAAATTCTGAGGCGTTCTCACTGCGATCCATAATCATGCTTCTTTGTTGTTTAGACCAAGGCACTGCAACAGTAGTCAAAAACAAAATAAACACAAAAACAGTGATGACAATTGGCTGAATAAATACCATAAAGTGCTTATCACCTAAACCTAAGGAATTCATAACAATTGCTTCAGAGGCTTTATACAACTTACTGACTGACAAAATAATCGCCAAAAATAAAGACAAAGACAAAATCAAAGGTATATCTCTAATCATCTTAAAACCAATCAGTGGAAATAAATCCACCACAGGGATACCTTGCTTAAGGCTTTCTTTAATCACTAAAACCAGCTGATTGCCAAATACAACTAAGCCAATCACAATAAACACTGCTGCCAGCAACATTAATACATTGCGCATTAAATATTTGGCAATAATTGTGTTGATTAAGCTAAAAGCTTGTTTAAAAACAGAAATTGACTTCATGGCTTATAAGTATAAGCGAAGGTTTACACCAAAGGGTTTTATTTCTTTTGTGACATTGATGAGAAGAATTCATCATTGGTTTTAGTGAGTTTTAAACGATCAATTAAAAACTCTGCTGCTTCTACAGTATCCATCGGATGCAAAATCTTACGCAAAATCCACATCTTCTGCAGTTCTTTTTCGTCGGTAATTAACTCTTCACGACGTGTGCCAGAGGCATTAATATTAATCGCTGGGAAAATACGTTTTTCACTTAAACGACGCTCGAGATGTAATTCCATATTACCCGTACCTTTAAATTCTTGGTAAATCACCTCATCCATTTTCGAGCCTGTGTCAATCAGTGCAGTCGCAATAATGGTAATACTACCACCGTTTTCAATGTTTCTAGCCGCACCAAAAAAACGCTTAGGACGTTGTAAGGCATTAGCATCAACACCGCCCGTTAACACCTTACCCGATGATGGAGCAACCGTATTGTAAGCACGAGCCAAACGCGTAATAGAGTCTAACAAAATAATCACATCTTGGCCTTGTTCTGCACGTCTCTTAGCTTTTTCAATTACCATTTCTGCTACTTGGACATGACGCTTTGCCGGTTCATCAAAGGTTGAGGCAATTACTTCGCCACGCACCGTGCGCTCCATTTCTGTTACTTCTTC
>CAZKWW010000157.1:0-2334 GCA_964556635.1 uncultured Candidatus Ruthturnera sp. | reverse complement strand
AAAATTACCCGCTAACTCGGCTAATTTTCCATAAGCATGTGGAATGGTGCTTTCAAGTTTTGCCCGAATAAGGCGCGCCAAAACAGGTGCCTTTCCTGCCGATGAAATCGCAATCACAATCGGTGAGCGATCAACAATTGATGGCATGACGAACGAACACAAATCTGGAGAATCTACTACATTGACTGGAATATTGGCTATTTTAGCTAATGCTGAAACCTGCGCATTTAATTCTGAGTCGTCAGTTGCTGATACAATCAACACTTGATCATTAATGTAGTTGCTTCAAAGGCTTTTTCAATATGATTAATTTTATTGTCTTTAACCAGTTTTTCTATACCGCTACAGCATTCTTTCGATACACAAGTAATTGCTGCATTCGCCTTTAATAGCAGATTGATTTTACGCAAAGCAATATCACCACCGCCAATTACTAGACAAGGTTTTTGTTTGATATCAATAAAAATAGGCAGGTAATTCATGAGCCATTTAGCGCTAAAATAAAAGCTACTATTATAATGTCTAAGCAACAATTAAAGTATTGTTATGAGTATTGACCATTACACCTGCCCTTTTTCACATTTAATTCTAAGCGGACGGTGTGGGTGTCAACATAGCGCTAAAGACTGTATTGCAGAAAAAGAATTTGGCGCTTGTTTGAATGAACGCGCCTCTATAGACTGTCAATCGTTATACCATCACCTAAGAGACAATAGTGATTTCGCACTCAAAGCACACCATCAATCTAGTTTGTCAGTTGGACAACAATCTAAAATAAAAATGGGCGGCCTGCTTGCCTTGCAAGAGATACTGACTAATTCAAATACCGAAGGAATCGATAACATTGTGACATTGATTGCACTAACCAAGCAAACCTACCACAATTTTGAAAAAATCCCATTTTCTCAACTAATGCCTAAAATTTCTAAATTTAAATTTAGAAATCGATCGTAAGAATCGGCTAAATTTCCAATACTTGCTTGATAAATGGAATGGTTATTTTGTTTTTTTGTTGTAAAGATGCTTTATCTAATTGATCAATGGCATTTAACAAATCGCTCAGATCTCGTGAATAATATTTAAACAAATAATCGTAAATTTTTCTCTCAATCTTTAAATTTCGCTCATTCATCTGTTGCTGAATAATGTCTTTTTTGGTCTTGTCATCTAGTGCTTCTAAACAAAAAATAGTCGCCAAAGATAAGCGTGTTTTTAAATCTTTTAATAAAGTTAATTCACCAGGTAATACAGGTCCGCTCAAAATTAATTTAACCGATGTATGAGTGGCGCGATTATAAAGATCGAATAATTCTTGCTGTTGGTTCTCATCTAAGCAATCAACATTATCAATACAAACCCAATCATTGTCTTCTAATCCATTTAAGATACCATCAGGCATCTCTTGTGCAAAATCCAAATACACAACACCCAGTGAGCGTTCTAATGCTTCAAAAGCACAGCCTTGTAATAAGTGGGTTTTTCCGCTTGATTTGTCACCATAAACATAAACAACTGAAGCGGAGGACTGGTTAAAAAGATTGGCTAAAAACTCGATAATTTGTTGATTATTATCACCATCAAAATTACGCCAAAGCATTTTGGCATTAAGAGCAAAAGGCAGGCCTAATTGGTTCATTATCGACGCTCTTGCAGAATAACTTGTTTAATCCAAATCCACATATAGTCTGCACCACTAAGTACCGTCGAAGTAGCCACGACAATAAAAAACATATTGGTCCACTGAGGGATTACTGGGTAAATCTGCGTAATAACTAAAAACAATACTAAGGCAATTTGTAGCGCTGTATTAAACTTAGACAAGTTTGAAGGAGATAGTAATTCATCTTGTGAATCATCCGTACCTAAAAAATAACCGACTGTGCCAGCCACAATCATAACATCACGCATAAAAACTAATACCAACAGCCACAATGGCAACAAATCAATCACAAAAAGTGTAATAAAACTACCAGCCAATAACAATTTATCCGCCATAGGATCTAGGATAGAACCCAATCGACTTTGACAAGAAAAGCGCTTAGCAATCCATCCATCTAGTGCATCAGTCACACCCGCAATAAAAAATAAAATGATTGCCACAGAATAATTATGATTTAACAAAGTCATGACAACTGGTACTGTTAAAATAATGCGTAAAATTGACAGTGCATTTGGCAAAGAAGAGAGACTGAAATTCATTTTTTGCTAGAAGAAAATATTTAAAGATTAATTATACGGAAAAACCAAGATGTCATCATTGACTTACCAAGACTCAGGCGTTGATATTACCAAAGGTAATGAACTTATCGAACACATTAAGCCGATTGCAAAATC
>CAZKWW010000156.1:0-2373 GCA_964556635.1 uncultured Candidatus Ruthturnera sp. | reverse complement strand
AAGATCCAACAAAATGCAATCAGTACATAATGGTGAACGTGCTTTACAAGTGTAACGACCATGAAGAATCATTAAGTGATGTGCAGGCACTCTAAACTCATCAGGGATGAATTTAACTAATTTCTTTTCAACCTCTAGTACCGTCTTGCCGCTGGCAATTGCTGTACGATTAGCAACGCGGTAGATGTGGGTGTCTACTGCAATAGTTGGGTGACCAAAAGCCGTGTTAAGAACAACATTAGCCGTTTTACGACCAACACCCGGTAGGGCCTCTAATTCTTTACGAGTTTCAGGTACGTTTGAGTCGTATTTTTCAATCAGAATTTTACAAGCTTGAATAATATGCTTGGCTTTTGAGTTGAATAAACCAATCGTCTTGATTGTGTTTCTTAGTGTGTCTTCACCTAACTCGAAAATTGTCTCTGGCGTGTTGGCAATTGGGAATAGTTTATCCGTTACTTTATTGACACTTTTATCCGTTGCCTGCGCTGATAAAGTCACGGCGACCAATAGTTCAAATGGGGTGGAATAATTTAATTCTGTTGTTGGATTAGGTATCTTTTTCAATAACCTTTCAAACATTTCAAAACGTGTCTCGGCGTTCATTCTTCTCTTTTTGTTGATTTCCTCAATGTGCGAAGATTATACCCGATAATTAAATCAATAGCAAAACGAACCAAGATGACTAGAAGAAAGATTCTCCATAAGTTTCAAGTTGTTGCCAAAGTTTTTCTTTATTTGGATGCTGCTCACGCATCGCGTTAATACGCTCAAAGTATTCGTCGATATTTAAATAACCATTTTCACCAGCTTGTACTCTACCCTGTACGGTTTCAAACCAATCTTCAGCTTCATCTTCGCTGAGTTTTTCATATTTAAATTTAGGGTGAAACTCTTTTAATTCATCCGCACTTAGTGTTTGTAGTTGATCGCCAATACGTTTGTCAGCGTTGTCCATAAATCCACCATATAAAGATTGATCGACATCTTTAGTGTTAATGTAGTCTTGATCATTTTTGTATAAATCTTGTACAACTTGACTAATTTTTGCCTGATTATCTTTAATAAAAGATAAGTGTTTGAGGCAAGTACCCATGTCAATTTGCAGTTGTGAGACAACCTTAGGATCAAGCTTATAAACATTAGGCACAAACATTGGGCTTTTGTTAAAGATTAAATCTTTAATTTCCAAGCGTTTGATCCCTTCCGGTAGTTCAGACTGCTTGGTAAACATCAGGGTTTTTAATTCCTCAATATCCATTTCTAAAAGCATGGACGGGTCTTGATCTAGATTAAACACAATCGCACGGTCGTTATATTCTGGATGATAAGTCAGTGCAACCGCCAAACGGGTGCAAGATAGCGTAGCAGGGTACATGCCAGAGGTATGTAGCATCGGCTCAAATAGTTGAATCTTGCTCTCAACAGTTTTCTTTTCGCGCAAACTAAACGCATAATCAAACAATTGTGGCTGTGTTTCTTTAATAATTTTAGCGATTGCAATCGTAGCTCTTACGTCAGCCAGTGCATCGTGTGCATTGGCATGCTCAATACCATTAGCTAATGAGAGTTGGTCTAGTTTAAAAACAGGTTTTCCTTCTTCGTTGTGCACCCACTTCAGGCTATTATCTTTTTTAAGTGCATAACACATGCGCACTACATCCAAAATATCCCAACGCGTATTGCCATTTTTCCAATGCCAAGCATAAGGATCAATAAAATTTCGATACAAAGTATAGCGGGTAAATTCATCATCAAAACGAATTGAGTTATAGCCAACAATACAAGTATTTGGTACGGAAAACTCAGCGTTTATTTTTTGAATAAATTCATGCTCAACCATGCCTTTTTGTTCACACAGTTGCGGGCTGATGCCAGTGACAGCACACGCTTCAGGCGCAGGCAGTGAGTCATGCGTTGGCTTGCAATAAAACATGTGCTCATCCAATATGTTAAGGCTTTCATCTGTACGAATACCGGCAAATTGTGAGATCCGATCAGTCTTTGGGTTAATGCCAAAGGTCTCGTAGTCGTACCAATAGAATGTTTTCATAATTAGGCCATTTTATCTGTGATTTCCATTATTTCCGAAATTTTTAAAAATTCAGTCATGTTTGCTTATTTTTGTTCAATAAAACGCCATTTTTAGGTCAAAAACACCTTGTTTTTAGCAAGTTTTAAATCCATTTTAATAATTTCCTAAATTTTAGGTAATAAAAAACCCAGCGTTTAGCTGGGTTTTGAATTCGAATAATCTTAGATTATTGTGGAATTACGTTAGCCGCTTGAGGGCCTTTTGCACCATCTTCTAGATCGAATTCAACTTCTTGACCTTCTTCTAGTGATTTGTAGCCGTCGCCTTGAATAGCACGG
>CAZKWW010000155.1:0-2378 GCA_964556635.1 uncultured Candidatus Ruthturnera sp. | reverse complement strand
GACAGTTACGAAGTCGGTACTGGTTTTGGCCATATCGCCATTAATGTCGAAGATGTTTATAAGGCAGTTGAGATGGCAAAAGAAAAAGGTGCCGAGGTGATACGAGAAGCAGGGCCAATGAGTGCTGGCACAACCATTGTTGGATTTTTAAAAGACCCTGATGGTTACGAGATAGAGTTACTTTCTAAAACATTTGAGTAGAAATATGACTAAGTGTAATTTTTTCGCCCTGATAGGGCATGGGCTATTGTGTTAATATCCGCATATTCAAGCTCACCACCAATTGGTATACCATGAGCAATACGAGTGATTTGAATATCAAACTGCTTTGCCATGTTGCTAATGTAATGGGCGGTTACTTCACCCTCAACCGTTGCGTGGGTGGCTAAGATAATTTCTTCTACTTTTTGATCGCGTAATTTTTGCTCTAGCTCGTCCAAACCAAGTTCGGCAGCGCCAATGCCATCGATAGGAGAAAGATAACCACTAAGGACAAAATATTTGCCTTGGTAAACCCCACTTTGTTCAATCGCATGAATGTCAGTCGGTGTTTCAACAATACAAAGTTGTGCGTTGTTACGCTGATCATTGGCACAAATATTGCAAACGGTTTTTTCACTGAGTGTGCGGCAAGACGAGCAATGTTTAACATACTCCATGGCATCAACCAAGGCTTTGGCTAGCTCAAATCCACCTTCTCTATTGCGCTCTAATAAATGGTAAACAAAGCGTTGCGCGGTTTTGCTACCAACACCAGGTAGTGCACAAAAAGCTTTGTTGAGTTTTTCAATCATTAGAAGGGTAGGTTCATGCCACCAGGCAGCTTCATACCGCCAGTTGCGCCTTTCATTTTGGCGGCCGAGGCGTCGGCAATTTGTTTGGTGGCGTCATTTATTGCTGTGAGGATTAAATCTTCCAGCATATCTTTGTCATCCATTACATCTTTATCGATTTGGATATCAGTAGCCTGATGCTCGCCATTGATGCTAATCTTAACAGCACCACCTGCAGCATTGCCTGTGGCTGTTAAATTTTTAATTTCTGCTTGAGCTTTTTGCATATCTTCTTGCATTTTTTGAGCTTTTTGCATCATCCCAGCCATTCCACCTTTAAACATTTTCTATCTCCTTAATTGATTTTAAATCCACCTTTGCATTAAAGGTTTTTTGTAATTTTTGCACACCCTTATCTTTCATGAATTCTTTTTGTATGGCGGCTATTTTTTCATTATTGGCCTGTGTTTCTTTTTGTGCTAGGGTTTGTGTTGTTAGTTTATTTAAGTTAATTTTAAGCGTAATTTCGCCAAAATTTGCTTGTAATACACCTTGGGTTGCACGCTGAATATTGTCTGTAAGTAAGCTAGAAAATTGCTCATCCAAATTAAGCGTTAGCGTTTGATCACTAATATTGTCAAACAAAGTATTTTTTAGCAACGTACGAGAGGCTGTGTTAAATTCAAGCGATTTAGTGATGTCTTCCCACTGCTGCTGTGAGCTAATACTTAGGGCTGATTTTGGCGCACTTGGTTTGTCTTCTTTAACTGATTTTGGTTTGGGTTCTGCCGCTGGTTTTTCTTTAGGTTTTGCTTCAGACGTTGCTTTAGTTTTTGGCTTTTTGGCTAATTTAGGCGTTTTTTTTTCCGCAGTATCGGCATTAGAATGAAAAGCCAGCATTCTAAGCAATGTCATCTCAAAGCCAATTTGCTCACTTGGTGCAAGTGGCATGTCTTTAGAGCCGTTAATGGCCATGTGGTAAAACAACTGCAAATCTTGATTAGAGATTTGAGTAGCCAAGGTTTTAATTTCATCAGAAATTTGCGTGTTGTCAATAATCTGAGCGATTGATATTTGATGAAAAAGACTGGTTAGATCTTTAAGTGCATGAGTCAAATCCTCACCTTTGTGAGACAGGTCTTTAACAAAGTTAATCACCGCTTCGGCGTCTTGATTAAACAAATGCGTAGCAAGTGTAAGAATATCATCATGATGCACCAAACCAAGCATGGCTTTAATGTCTTTCACCATGACTGTGCCATCACCATAAGAAATAGACTGATCAAGCAAGCTTAGAGCGTCACGCATTGATCCATTACCAAAATCGGCAATTTGACTTAAGGCTAACTCTTCATATTTAAGGCCTTCGGCCTCCATGATAAACTTCAACTGACCTAGGATTTCTTCATGTGTGAGTTTTTGTAAGGTGAATTGCAAACAGCGTGATAACACAGTTACTGGTAGCTTTTGTGGGTCAGTGGTTGCTAGCAAAAACTTAATGTGCTCAGGTGGCTCTTCCAAAGTTTTTAGTAGTGCGTTAAAACTACTTTTTGAGAGCATGTGCACTTCGTCGATCAAGTAAATCTTGTAGCGATTTTTAGTCGG
>CAZKWW010000154.1:332-2382 GCA_964556635.1 uncultured Candidatus Ruthturnera sp. | reverse complement strand
GTGCGGTTGGTTGTGTAGAGCCTCTGTCTGTAACGGTATGGCGTCAAGCAAATAAATACAACGTACCAAGAATCGGTTTTGTTAATAAGATGGACCGTGCTGGTGCAGACTTTTTACGTGTTTGTGATCAAATTAAAACTCGCCTAGGTGGTAACCCAGTGCCAATGCAAATTGCAATCGGTGCAGAAGAGGGTTTTGAAGGTGTGGTTGATCTAATCACGATGAAAGCCATTTATTGGAATGAAGAAGACCAAGGTGCAACCTACGAAGCCAGAGATATTCCTGCAGAATTACAAGATCTTGCTGAAGAAAAGCGCGAGTTTATGATTGAATCTGCCGCCGAAGCTAACGATGAGTTAATGGAAAAATACCTTGAAGAAGGTGAATTAACGCATGACGAAATCAAAGAAGGTATTCGCCTGCAAACTATTGGTAATGCAATCATTCCAATGTTTTGTGGTTCAGCCTTTAAAAACAAAGGTGTACAAGCAGCACTAGATGCAATGATTATGTACATGCCGTCTCCACTAGAAGTAGATGCTATTGAAGGCGTATTAGACGACAAAGACGAAACAAGAGCACCTAGAAACGCCGATGATGACGAGCCATTTGCAGCATTAGCATTTAAGATTGCAACCGACCCATTTGTAGGTACATTGACATTCTTCCGTGTTTATTCAGGTGTACTTAAAGCTGGTGACTTCGTCTACAACTCATCAAAAGGCAAAAAAGAACGTATTGGTCGTATGGTGCAGATGCACTCAAATGATCGTGAAGAAATTAAAGAAGTTCGTGCGGGTGATATTGCCGCGGCAATTGGCCTTAAAGACGTAACAACAGGTGACACATTATGTGACATGAAAGAGAAGATCGTTCTGGAAAGAATGGAATTCCCTGAGCCGGTAATCGCACTCGCAGTAGAGCCAAAAACAAAAGCAGACCAAGAGAAAATGGGTATTGCATTGTCTAAGCTTGCAGCTGAAGATCCTTCATTCCGCGTATCTTCTGATGAAGAATCAGGTCAAACCATTATTGCAGGTATGGGTGAGCTTCACTTAGATATTATCGTTGATCGCATGGTTCGTGAATTTGATGTTGAATGTAACGTTGGTGCGCCACAAGTTTCTTACCGTGAAGCAATTACGACTATGGTTGAGCATCAGCATAAATTTGCTAAGCAATCAGGTGGTCGTGGTCAATATGGTCATGTGCATTTACGTATCGAGCCTCAAGAACCTGGCGCAGGTTACGAGTTTGTTGATGAAATTAAAGGTGGTGTTATTCCTAAGGAATACATTCCTGCGGTTAACAAAGGTGTTCAAGAGCAAATGGAAAATGGTGTTATTGCCGGCTTCCCATTAGTCGATGTTAAAGTCACCGTTTATGATGGCTCTTACCATGATGTTGACTCGAATGAAATGGCATTTAAGATCGCTGCTTCTAAGTGTTTAGCAGAAGGCGCTAGAATGGCTAACCCACAATTACTTGAGCCAATGATGGCAGTAGAAGTAGTTACACCAGAAGAGTACATGGGTGATGTGATGGGCGACCTTAATCGTCGTCGTGGTTTAGTTGGCGGTATGGAAGACCTTCCTAACGGCAAGCAATTAAAAGCGGATGTTCCATTAGCAGAAATGTTTGGTTATGCAAATGACCTTCGTTCAGCGACTCAAGGTCGTGCGAGCTATTCAATGGAATTCTCAAAGTACACAGCAGCACCAAAGAATGTTGCCGATGAAGTCATCGAAAAGTTAAACAAATAATACAAAGTAGTAAAGGAGCAATAAAATGTCAAAAGAAAAATTCGAAAGAACCAAACCCCATGTAAACGTGGGCACAATCGGTCACGTTGACCATGGTAAAACTACCCTAACAGCAGCAATCACTAAAGTAATGGCTGAAGCACGTGGTGGTGAATTTAAAGATTACGCAGATATTGATAACGCTCCTGAAGAAAGAGAACGTGGTATTACCATTTCAACTGCACACGTAGAATACGAAACTGAAACCCGTCACTACGCACACGTTGACTGTCCGGGACACGCCGACT
>CAZKWW010000154.1:0-322 GCA_964556635.1 uncultured Candidatus Ruthturnera sp. | reverse complement strand
AAACACGTGAGCACATTCTTTTATCTCGTCAAGTAGGCGTACCTTACATCATCGTATACATGAACAAAGCTGATATGGTTGATGACGAAGAACTAGTAGAACTAGTAGAGATGGAGATTCGTGAGTTACTAGACGAGTACGACTTCCCAGGTGATGACACACCAGTGATCTTCGGTTCTGCACTTAAAGCATTAGAAGGTGACCAATCAGATATCGGTGTTCCTTCAATCCTTAAATTAGGCGATGCACTAGATTCATACATTCCAACACCAGAGCGTGACACAGATAAAACATTCATCATGCCAATTGAGGACGTGTTCTC
>CAZKWW010000153.1:0-2392 GCA_964556635.1 uncultured Candidatus Ruthturnera sp. | reverse complement strand
TAAATCAGGTTCTGCGACTGCGAAGTCTAAGTAATTAATATTATTGAGGAGAGATCAATGAAAAAACTAATAACTGCAGTAGTCAGTTTAGGTTTGATGGTTGGCACTGCATCTGCTGGTACAGATGTAGAGGCAGACCGTAAAGCCTTTGTTGGCCACTTTAAGTCGATTCAGCCTAATGTTGAGTTTGCAGATTACACCAATGGTGTCTATGCTTACGACGAAGGCTCTAGAGATCAGTTCGAAGAGATTCTAGATGGTATTCCACCGTATGAAGAAGCAGTGGAAAAAGGTGGAGAAGAGTTTGAAAAGTTTGGATTAGGTAAATGTGCGGCACTTGCAGATCCTGCAGCGGCGCGTGTGAAACACCCATACTATGATGATGCAGCTGGTACAGTGGTAACACTAGAAGGCACAATCCGTAAATGTTACACTGAGCAAACTGGTAAGAAAATGGGTACTATGAAAGGCAAGCTTGCCCGTATTAGTGCTTGGATTTCTGATCAAGCAGCTGGCGAAAAGATCAACGTAAAAGTTGAGTCTGACGGTGCTAAAGCGGCGTACGAGAGAGGTAAAGCTACTTTCTATGCAAAGCGTGGCCAGTTCAACATGTCATGTGCTGATTGTCACGTATATCAAGCGGGCAAAAAAGCCAGAGCTGATATCTTGTCACCTGCATTAGGTCACACAACACACGTACCAATGTATCGTGCGAAGTGGGGCGGTATTGGAACATTACACCGTCGTTACGGTGGTTGTTACAAGAACATGCGTGCTAAGCCTATCATGGCACAAAATGAAGTGTATCGTGATATGGAATTCTTCCATCAAGCAATGAGTAATGGTCTTGAGATTACTGATGCTCGTTACAGAAAATAGGAGAGTATGATGAAGAAATTATTACTAACAACCTTAACTGTATTTGCATTTTCAGCTCAAGCTGACTACTTAGGTAGTGGTCATAACTGGAACGACGGCTCATCTGATCCGTTTAAAGCGGCAATTGCTGCAGCTGAGTCTGGTTATGCGGCAAACTTAAAGGCTAACATGGCTTGGCGTGATACTGCTAAGATGATCAAGGAAGCTAAAAAGTTGCAAGCATCAGGCAATTCAGCTGCTGCTTTAGCTTTTGCTAATAAAGCCCATACACAAACAGTGAATGCGGCAGCGCAAACTGTTGATGCGGGTTCAGCTGGTCCTAGATTCTAGTAACCTAGACAGTTAAATAAAAATACCCCTTAACTGGGGTATTTTTTTGTCTGTTTTAAAAAAATCCGAAATTTTTCAAATTTCCAAATTTTGCGTATATTTTAATTACAAAAAATTCATAAAAACCTTGTTTTTGGCGGATTTTTCTTTAATTTTGATTATTTTTAATGGCTTTTTTAGACGCATTTTTATTATTTGTTAAATTTTTACTGCAAAAGATTACATTTAAAGTGCAAAAAAGTACACGGTTGTACCATTGTTTGTCATAATGAGTATTTAAAATTATGGCATTAATAAAATTAAAAAGAGGGGAGTAGATATGTTTAGTGAAAAAGTAAAAGATGGAGTTGACCAATTGGGTGATTTCTTAATTGAACTGTTCCATTTAGTGGGTTTGTTTGTGATTGGTGCTACAGTGGTTTGGTCTGCTGTTAGTGAATACTTAATGATTATGCAACAAGAATCAGGCTTTGCTTCACTTAAAGACATTTTGTTATTATTTATCTACCTAGAACTTGGTGCAATGATTGGTATTTATTTTAAAACGCACCGCTTACCGGTGATATTTTTAATCTTTATTGCGATTACTGCCATTACACGATTTATGGTGATTGACATGAAGTCTCTAGTAGCCAATGACAGTTTTAATTTAATTATTATGGTGGCTTCTATTTTGATTTTGACTATTTCAGCAGGGGTTTTAAGATTTACTGAAAAAAAATATGACACTTCAAATGAGTGCTGTACTTAACTAATTAACACTAGGGGAGAGAAAAATGAATGTTGCAATTAAAGTAGGAGTGTTATTAGTGGGTGGTTATGCCGCTTATGGCATGGGTTCATTTATGTACAACATGGGTAACGACATGACCAATATGACTAAGTCAGTCGGGCAAATGACACAAGATGTTCACTCGATGGCAAAAAACATGAATGGCATGGCGGCCAACATGATGCAAATGGCACGCAGTATGGTCGATGGCCAAAAGAAAATGGGCGATGATTTTGCTAATGTTGCCAGAGATATGAATGTGATGACCCGATCAATGGTGGCAATGGGTAGAGATATGAATGGTCTAGGTGCGCAAATATCAGGCATGAATGTTAACATTAAAGAAATGAATAACTCTATGTCACGCATGAGTGGTGATATGGCAACGATGAATAATTCAATGTCGGGTAT
>CAZKWW010000152.1:0-2471 GCA_964556635.1 uncultured Candidatus Ruthturnera sp. | reverse complement strand
TTTTCATGGAAATGAATATCGTTAAAAAAAGCTTTGCCATGGGCAAACACACAATCACATTAGAAACTGGCCGCGTAGCACGTCAAGCACATGGTGCAGTACTAGCGAGCATGGACGACACACAAGTATTGGTTACTGTTGTTGGTTCTAAAGAAATGCGCCCTGGTCAAGACTTCTTTCCACTATCAGTAGATTATGTTGAAAAAACCTACGCTGCCGGCAAGATTCCTGGTGGATTCTTAAAGCGTGAAGCAAGACCAAGCGAAAAAGAAACGCTAACTTCTCGCTTAATTGACCGCCCTATTCGTCCATTATTCCCTGCTGGATTCATGAATGAAGTGCAAGTAATCATTACGGTTATTTCTGCAAACTCTGAAGTAGACCCAGATATGATTGCAATGCTAGGTGTATCAGCAGCGCTTTCAATTTCAGGCATTCCATTTAACGGCCCAATTGGTGGTGCACGTGTTGGTTACAAAGATGGTGACTACATCCTTAACCCAACATACTCTGAGCTAGCTGAGTCAGATTTAGACATGGTTGTAGCTGGTACAGATGAAGCGGTATTGATGGTTGAATCAGAAGCAGCAGAATTATCTGAAGAAGTTATGTTGGGTGCTGTTATGCACGCACATGAGCAATTCCAAGTTGCCATTACCAATATTGCTGAATTTGCTGCTGAAGTTGGTACTGAACAATGGGACTGGAAAGCACCAGAAACAAACGAAGCGTTATTAGGTGACATCCAATCACAATTTGGTGATCAAGTAAACGAAGCATACCAAATCAAAGAAAAAATGGATCGCTACGCTAAAGTAGGTGAAATTAAAGCCGCTGCAATTGAAGCACTAGCAAGCGATGATGAAGATGGCAACTCAGCTGAGGAAGTATCTAAATACTTCAAGAAAGTTGAAAAATCAACTGTTCGTGAGCGCATCTTATCTAACGAGCCACGTATTGATGGCCGTGATAATACAACCGTTCGTGGATTAAAAGTTGAAACAGGTGTACTAGATAATACACACGGTTCTGCTTTATTTACTCGTGGTGAAACACAAGCATTAGTGGTAACAACACTAGGCTCTAAGCGTGAAGCACAGCTAATTGAAAAACTAGAAGCATCTGAGCGTCAAAATGACTACTTCTTGCTACACTATAACTTCCCGCCATACTCTGTTGGTGAAACGGGTCGTATGGGTGGCACAGGTCGTCGTGAAATTGGCCATGGTCGTCTAGCACGTCGTGGTATTTCAGCTTGTCTTCCAAGTATTGAAGAATTTCCATACACAGTGCGTGTGGTTTCTGAAATTACAGAATCTAACGGCTCTTCATCAATGGCGAGTGTGTGTGGTTCATCACTGTCATTAATGGACGCAGGTGTGCCAATGAAAGCGCCGGTAGCCGGTATTGCTATGGGTCTTGTTAAAGAAGATGATAGATTTACTGTACTAACAGATATCCTTGGTGATGAAGATCACTTAGGTGATATGGACTTTAAAGTAGCCGGCACATCACGTGGTGTTAATGCATTGCAAATGGACATTAAGATCCAAGGCATTACTCAAGAGATTATGGATATTGCATTAAAGCAAGCAAAAGATGCAAGATTACACATCTTAGGTGAAATGAATAAAGTTATTTGTGAGCCTAATACTTCAAGCAAAAATGCACCTAAAACTGCCGTTGTTAAAATCAAAACTGACAAGATCCGTGATCTTATTGGTAAAGGTGGTGAAACCATTAAAGGCATTATTTCAACATCTGGTGCAAGTGTTGACGTTGATGACGATGGCAATGTAAACATTTTTGCAAATGATCAAAAAGCTTTTGATACCGCAGTACAAATGGTAAAAGACGTGACTGCCGTACCTGAAGTAGATAAAGTTTACGCAGGTAAAGTGGTTAAGATTGTTGAGTTTGGTGCATTTGTAAACATCATGCCTAATCAAGATGGCTTACTACATATTTCTGAAATCGCGCATGAGCGTGTTGAGAAAGTAGAAGACTACTTAAAAGAAGGCGATGAGATTGATGTTAAAGTACTTGGTTTAGACAGAGGTCGTATTAAACTGTCTCGTAAAGTGCTTTTAGATAAATAATTATCTAATTTGACGTTTTAGCTAAAAGCCACCATTACGGTGGCTTTTTTATTATTCTTATATGCCTATTTATTTTGTTTTTTTACTGGTTGTAGCGATTTGGTCAACCACGCCACTTGCAATTCAATGGTCTACACTAGGCTCAAGTTTTAGCTTTGGTGTAAGCGCTAGAATGCTTATAGGCTTAATCATATGTTTGCTTATATTACTAATAAAACAACAAAAAATTAACATCAGTCGTATTGCAATTAAAAATTACATCTACGCAGGCTTAGGTGTATTTGTTACCATGACATTGGTATATTTTTCCTCTCAAAATATACCCTCTGGCATTATTTCAGTGATATTTGGTCTAACACCTATTATCACGGG
>CAZKWW010000151.1:0-2490 GCA_964556635.1 uncultured Candidatus Ruthturnera sp. | reverse complement strand
CTGATTGAGCGCAGAAAATAACGCAGTAAAAAAGCAAAAGATGATGCAAAAAAAAGTATAAAATACCCACTCCCTTGCTTGATCACATGGTGTGGCAAGCTATTTTTATAATAACCATAAGGAGAAAGAACTCATGAGACACTATGAGATAGCACTTATTGTGCACCCTGACCAATCAGCTCAGGTTGGCACAATGATGGACAAATACAAAGAAACACCTGGCTTATCCAATTGATAAAATCTATAAAGCGCATTACTTAATGATGAATATTGAGTGTGGTCAAGAAACACTTGACAAGCTAAATTACAACTTCCGTTTTAACGACGCTATTTTAAGAAATTTAATTATTTCTAAAAAAGAAGCGATCACTGAGCCTTCAGTTATGATGACTGCTAAAGACGAAGATAAAAAACAAGACAGAAGATAGGAGATTATTATGGCTAAGCAACAAAAGAGAAAACGTAGACCTCAAATTAAAATCAACACTTTTTGTCGTTTCACCGCTGCAGGCGTTAAAGAAATTGACTACAAAGATGTAGACGTACTACTAAAGAATATTGACGAAAGTGGCAAAATTACGCCATCAAGAATGACAGGCACCAGTGCCAAGTTCCAACGTCAACTAACAACTGCAATCAAACGAGCTAGATTCCTAGCATTGATTCCTTATACTGACAAACACAAGAAATAGGAGTTAATCATGCAAGTAATTTTATTAGAAAAAATTGGTAAATTAGGCAACTTAGGTGATTTGGCTAACGTTAAGTCAGGCTATGCACGTAACTTCTTAATTCCACAAGGTAAGGCTAAGCCGGCAACAACAGCTAACATGGCTGAATTTGAAGCAATTAAGGCTGATTTACAAGCAAAAGAAGCAGCTGCATTAAAAGACGCACAAGCTAAAGCTGATGCCATGTCAGGTGTTGTTTGTACAATTACAGCAAATGCTGGCGACGAAGGTAAACTATTTGGCTCTATCGGTACAGCAGATATTGTTGCTAATTTATCAGCCAGTGGCCATGAAGTTGAAAAACGCGATATCAACATGCCAGAGGCAATTCGCTATGTTGGCGAGTACGATATTAGCGTTACTTTATACACTGATATTAACGTTGATGTTAAGGTCGTAGTTGAAGCTTCAGAAGATGAAGAATAACTAACCTTTTAACTTAAAAACTGCGTTAAAATTAAAACCCTCGAAAGAGGGTTTTTTATTATTTAAACAACGCACATGGACATCGAAAACGCTAATATACCGCCAAATTCACTTGAATCAGAGCAATCTGTACTTGGTGGGTTGTTGCTACATAATGAAGCTTGGGAGCAAGTAGCTGATGCACTAACAGCTGACGATTTTTATAACGCCTCTCACCGTCTTATCTTTAATGCTATCGCCCTACTTTTAGAGCATGGCGACCCTGCTGATGTTCTCACTGTTAAAGAGCGATTAAAAAAAACAGGTGAAGAAGAATCAGTGGGTGGTTTTGCTTATTTAGCACAAATTGCTGAAAATACCCCTAGTGTCTCTAATATTCAAACTTATGCAAAGCATGTACGTGAGCTGTCCGTTTATCGACAGCTCATTATCACTAGCCACGAGATTGCAGACGCTGCTTACCACCCAAAAGATATTGAATTACAAGAGCTGATTGATCTTTCTGAAAGAAAGATATTTAATATTGCCGAACAAATCACTCGTGGAAAGCAAGATGTTACCAATATAAAAGAAATTACCAAGAATGTGGTAAATACAGTTCAAGAATGGGCTAAAAATAAAGGTGGGCTGACAGGCCTAGAAACAGGCTTTACTGATTTAGATGAAAAAACTTCAGGTTTGCAAAATGGTGAACTGATTATTGTTGCAGGACGACCTTCAATGGGGAAAACAGCACTTGCTATGAACATTGTCGGCAATGTTGCGATTGAGCAAAATAAACCAGTATTGGTTTTTTCACTAGAAATGCCTACCGAATCTTTAATGCTTCGCATGATTTCTTCATTTGGGCACATTGACAGTAAAAAAATACGCTCTGGTGATATGACAGAGACTGATTGGAATAGTTTTAATCATGCTGTTAGAGCTATGGAAAACAACGACATTCTTATTGACGAAACACCATCGATTACTCCGACAGAGATTCGTGCAAAAGCACGACGAATGAAAAGACAATACCCAGAATTGTCACTAATCATGATTGATTACCTGCAATTAATGACCGTGCATGGAAAAAGTGAAAACAGAGTACAAGAAATCTCTGAGATATCTCGCTCACTTAAAGCACTAGCTAAAGAAATTGATGTACCTGTGATTGCCCTATCTCAACTTAATCGTGGTGTTGAGTCTCGAAATTATGCAAATAAAGGCCGTATGCCAATGATGTCTGACTTACGTGAATCTGGCTCTATTGAGCAAGATGCCGATATTATTGCCTTTGTCTATCGCGACGAATACTACGCTTCCAAAGAGGGGGAAAATGCTAACCCTGATG
>CAZKWW010000150.1:0-2491 GCA_964556635.1 uncultured Candidatus Ruthturnera sp. | reverse complement strand
CAATAACCAAGTAGTAGGAGCTATCAATACACATACTTTGATGCAGGCTAAAATAATTTAACCAATTAGTCTTTCTACACCCCACCAAATTCCAACTATTGAAATGATGATTGACACTGGTATCACTGCCAATTGTCGGTAGTTGAGCTTTAATGCACGCAACCCTAGCAAAGTTATAACCACAAACAATACAATCACAACTTGGGCTAATTCCACGCCGACATTAAAGCCAATCAACGTGGTTAAAAAAGAATCTGGTGCCATTTCAAATTCTTTGAGCATACTGGCAAACCCAAGCCCGTGAATCAAACCAAACACAAACACAATCATGCTTTTGCGTTTGATGGATTGATGGGTCAGTAAATTTTCTATCGCCACATAGGCGATCGAAAAAGCAATCAGTGGCTCAACAAGTCGTGCTGAGGCTTCCACCACACCAACCATTGCCAGCCCAAGTGTGAGTGTGTGTGCCAAAGTAAAAACACTTACCAATAAAAGTAAACGCTTCCATAGCAGCGATGAAAGTGCCATACCGACAATAAACAAAATGTGATCCCAACCCAGTGGAATTACATGATCAAAACCAATGCCAGTAAACTGATAAAAACGCTGAGCTGTGCTAAGCGGCTCTGGGTGGTTAATATCAATCAGATCACTAGACTTGCCATCGCGCAGCCATTGCCACTGACTCCAATTGTATTCATCTTTTTTATACACTTGCCAGCGCAAAGCACTATCACCGTAAACTTTACCATATTGCCAAACCAGTGTTTTTGGCCACTCGTTGAGCTTAACTTGATAAGTAAGAATGGTTTTTCTAGGGCGTTTTTTATAACCAATAATATCAATCTTGGCATTGGTTAGTGTTAATGCTTGAGTTTGGTTATTAACAATAAGCTTAAGGCTGTTTAAAAATTCAGCCTCAAAGTCTTTAAAACGCTGACGTAATACATCGGGTTCGAGCGCTCTTAGCTCATCGTAGTGTGCTGAGTTAGGTGCATCAGTGGTATTTTTGTACTGCGTACCTATGCCACTCATGGCCGCTTCAAGGCTCAAGTCAATTTTTACTGTTAGGGTTTTATCCTTAAAGATTGAAATTTCTACTAATGCAGGTTTAACCACATCAGCTTGCGCCAACGAGGTAACAAAAATCAATAAGAAAGATAATATTTTCATTAATAACTCACCATAAAAAAGCCCTCAACTAAGAGGGCTTATTGTTATGACATTAAGCCTAAATCAAATCACCATCGTAATTCTCAATACCTGGGTTATTTTTCACGCCTTTAATGGTTGGGTGATTAACTTTGCTCAAGCTTAAGTGTTTCTGCTTGCGCAGATAATCGGCTGCCACATCCCACATTAAGCGCCCATTACCCACTGAACCAACTTGCGCCCAGCCCGATACTTTGTACGACTTGTTTGGATCAATTGGCGTACCTTCATCATCTTTAATATCACTAATACGCTCGCCTAATCCTGCCGCTGGGTCAATGGTGTAATCTAATCCGCCCATACGCACCATATCACCACCCGATTGTAAGTATGGATCTTGTACAAATAAATTCTCAGCAATGCCTTCAAGCACTTCTTTAAGTTGTGCACCTTTCATTTCAGAGACATAAGTTTCACCATAAGTCATAGAGGTGTTGGTCATCAGATCTTCCATGGTTACGTCATGCCCTGCTGGCACTGACGTACCCCAACGCACACCGGCAGACATCGCAAAGTCTGCGTTATGCTCTTCGCGTAATGAGTTAACCAAGACTTGATCCCAAGTGCCCATAAAGTTACCACGACGATACAAGGTTTGCTCGGTAGTACAAAGTTTTTCAGTAAGGATTGCATCGTAAGTTTTACCAACACGATCTGGGTTATTGCTCATTTCAGAGCTACGTGCTTCAACCACATTCTTATCATATTTGGTGTTACGCATCTTATCGATAAATGACACGACCGCTGCGTCTGGCTTAATTAAATTGGTAACAATTGGCAGCATCTTATATTCGTAACCAGAAACCTTATGATCAACAATATTAAGATCCATCACACCAATATATTTTCCTGAACAACCTGCGTTAGTTACCACGGTAACGCCACCTGCATTTTTCACTTCTATTGGTTTTGGCATACCGTCATGGGTATGACCGCCAAAGATTGCATCAATACCAACCACGCGTGAGGCCATCTTAATATCCACGTCCATACCATTGTGTGAAACTACAATCACCGCATCTGGTTTTTCATTTTCACGAATATCGGCTACCAGCTCACTCATTTCGTCTTCACGAAGGCCGAATGACCAATCTGGGAAAAAGTATTTTTGTGGGTTAGCGTTTGAAGTTCTAGGGAAGGCTTGGCCAATCACCGCAATACGATGTCCACCGACATTTTTAATCACATAGGGTTTAAACGGTAGCGCCTCATCTTCATCAAACAAACCATTACCATCGTATTTTTCTGTCATGGTGAAGTATTCATCACCCATGAG
>CAZKWW010000149.1:0-2581 GCA_964556635.1 uncultured Candidatus Ruthturnera sp. | reverse complement strand
ACAGCACGTGCAAAAATTGAAGTTGTAACAAGGGAATACGAAGAAAAAAATCTATAATCACTTAGCTTTATAATAGAGCCCATGCTCTACACCCAAGATAGAACCCAACAGCGACAATTCCTTGCCAATGCTTGGCAAAAATTTCTAGACAAGAAAGTACTCGACCCGCTCGAAGATCAACTCACACAAGTGATTGAGATGCATCCAGAATATCACAAGCTTATTAACGATGTAGAAAGTGAATATTTTCCAGAGCAAGGCGAAGTGAATCCTTTTTTACATATTAACTTGCACTTGTCTCTCAGAGAGCAGCTATCGATTAACCAGCCAACTGGTATTAACGAGTATTACCAAAAAATACTAAACAAAGTTCAAGATCCGCATGAGGTGGAGCACAAAATGATTGATTGTATAGCGCAGATGATCTTCTCATCACAAAAAAACAACATGCCGATGGATCATCAAGCCTATATTCGTTGTTTAGAAAAACAATCTAGAACTTAAACTCAATGTCAATTGAAGCGCATATTGAGCAACACTTGGGCTTGGGTGTTATTAGCAAGCAATCAGTCAGTACAGGGCTATTTTCTGCTTATCAAGTAACACTGTCTGATGGTAGTTCGGCTTTCATTAAGTACCAATCAAACCCTAATGAACAATTAATCAACGAAGGGAATGAGCTAAGCCTTTTAGGCAAAACCATTCACACGCCAGCCGTACTCGGCAGTTGTGAGTATTGCTTAATATTGGAATGGATTAATGTCTCACATAATCCCAATATGCAATCACAGATGGGTTTAGCACTTGCCAAGCTTCACCAAAACACCAGTGATTATTTTGGATTTGAGTTTGACAATAAAATCGGGCAAACTTCACAAATCAATGGCGTTGGCCAAAATATCAATAACTGGGCTGATTTTTATTGGAAATATCGACTATTACACCAAATAACATTGGCCAATAAAAATAGATTAATCACTCCGACAGATTATCAGCAATTACTTAATATTAAATCCAAACTACCCAGTCTTTTAAGTGAAGATATTAAGCCCGCATTACTGCATGGTGATTTGTGGTCTGGCAATGTATTAAGTGGGAACAAACATCCTTATTTTATCGATACTGCTAGCTATTATGGCCATCGAGAAATCGACTTTGCATTAACTTTTATGTTTGGCGGATTTGGTGATGATTTTTATCAAAGTTACAATGATTTCTATCCGTTAGACCGTGGGTTTAATGAAAGAAAGCCACTTTATATGCTTTATCATTATTTGAATCATTTGAATATTTTTGGTAGTGGCTACCATGCCAACGCCATGAGCTGCGTTAGACAGTTATTAGGCTAAGTCTTCCAATTAACAAAATTGGTGAGTAATTGCAAACCATCGTGCTGTGATTTTTCAGGATGGAACTGTACTGCAAACATATTGTCTTTTGCAATGGCACAGGTAAAGTCAATGCCATAATTGGTTGAGCCTGATACGACTGATGAATCGCCTTCTTTCACATAATAACTATGCACACTATAAAAACGAGCATTATCTTCAATATTGTGCCAAAGTGGATGACTTGATACTTGTTTGACCATATTCCAGCCCATATGTGGGATTTTTAACTCACTTTTAGGAAAATGAACAACATCACCTGAAAGAATAGACAAGCCTTCTGTGCCGCCATTTTCCTCAGAATGATCAAATAAAAGTTGCAATCCTAAGCAGATTCCTAAGAAAGGTTTTTCGTGGGCCGCTTGCTTAATAACATCAACCAAACCATGTTCATTAAGTGCTTGCATACAAGCGCCCATTGCCCCCTGACCAGGAAACACAACACGATCGGCTTCATTAATTAGCTTTGCATTATCAGTAAGAAAGACTTGGTCATTAGGTGCAACGTGTTCAATGGCTTTTTGCACTGAACGTACGTTGCCCATGCCATAGTCAACAATGGCTATGGCCATAATTTATAAGCTACCTTTGGTCGATGGAATAACGCCAGCTTGGCGTTCATCTGGTGTTACTGCCATGCGTAGTGCTCTACCAAAAGCCTTAAAGATAGTCTCAGCTTGGTGATGAGAATTAACACCTCTAAGGTTGTCAATGTGCAGAGTAACCAAAGCGTGGTTAACAAACCCTTGGAAAAATTCACCGATAAGATCAACATCAAAAGTACCAATCATTGCGCGCGTAAAGTTTGCATTAAGCTCTAAACCAGGACGACCGGATAGGTCTAATACCACACGTGACAAAGCCTCATCTAATGGCACATAAGCGTGTCCATAACGAGTAAAGCCTTTTTTATCGCCCACCGCTTGGGTGAAAGCTTGGCCTAAGGTAATGCCAATATCTTCAACACTATGGTGATCATCGATCTCGGTATCGCCGTCACATTTAATGTTTAAATCCATTAAACCGTGGCGAGCAATCTGATCCAACATGTGGTCTAAAAAAGGCACACCTGTATCGATATTTGCCTGACCAGTGCCATACAAATTTAGCTCGACATCAATGTCTGTTTCGTTGGTTTTTCTTGATACTTTAATCATGTTTTATTTTTTATAAGTATTCTTCAATCAAAATTT
>CAZKWW010000148.1:0-2591 GCA_964556635.1 uncultured Candidatus Ruthturnera sp. | reverse complement strand
TCCATGTTCAACAACTAAATCAACAAAACCTGCGTAATCAACTAATTTGATATTATCTGCAACCTTTGATGAAATTCCTCTCGCATCAACATCACCTTGCAATGCATAAACTCTGCCTTGAGTGGCAAGATCTGCCAGCATTGATGAATTTGCGTTATTCGCAGCATTAATCACACCGTCTTCAATCAATAAAATAACACTGCTGTCATCAATTGCATTTAAACAAGACTGTAATGAATTACGCTCGAAAGATGATTTATTTACTGTATGTAACATTGTCAATCTCCCTTAAAAACTTAGACAAACGTCTTGATCAGACATGATTTTAGAAAGCTCAGCATTTGAAACAATCTTAACACTTGGTTTTTCTTCCCAATCGTCGTCTTCGTCTTCATACACTAAAGGCATTAAATCGTCTGCTGTTAAACCTCTTTCTTCTAGAGATTCAGCTGAAACGTACAATTTGTTAATATCGTAGTCACCTAAAGCGTGGAACGTTTTAGAAAAGTTTATCATGCCAATGCCATCTGTATTTTGACCTTCAACGATTGATCAAAAGCAGCAGCAATTAATACTACTTCTAATGATTCGATTGCATATACCGTACCGTAAGAAGCCTTACGATTTAAATACATAAATTTCTTTGTTGCCATCTTAGTCTCCAAATACCACTAAACGATCCGACTGAATGCCAGCTTCGATCAATTGACCCAAACCTGAAATACGGAACGCTGGATGAATGTTATTACCTTCAACACCATTTTTACTCGCTTCAGACTCATCTAACATGCCGCGACGAAGCGCCGCCGCTACACAAACCACAAGCTCAGGGTTGCCGTCAGCATCTTTAATACCAAGCTCAGCCCAGTTATTAACAACATGACGATCATCTTGCGGTGGAACCGTAAAGCGTGATGCGTTATTAACGCCATCATGATAGAAGAACACACGAAAAATTTCATGGCCTGCTGCTATCGCTGCTTTAGCAAATTGGTACGCCGTATCAGACGCTTGATGCTGATACGGACCTTCGTTAATTTGAATAGAAAATTTCATTTAACCAACCTTTAGAAACGAATGTAAGCAGATGAATTCAACTGGTGACGTGTACCTTTCCAGTCAGAAACGTGGAACTTAGTAAACGGTAAGCCAGTCTTTTCAAAAAATGCCGGCCAGCCAATACGTTCAACCCACTCGCCAACTCTTTCCCAGTCACGAGCATCATCTTTATAAACTGCTAAAATTTGTTTAACCACAGAACCAACTTCCGGCCATCTTGGCGGGTTGTTTGGTAGACCTGCTGCTACAAGCTTCTGGAAAGAAGGCTTGCTTCGTGCATTAGAGTGTTTACCACCAATCCAGATTGCAATCTTAGAGTTTTCAGGATCATTAATTTGCATCGGAGGACAAGGAGGGAAACATGCACCACAACAGATACATTTCTTCTCGTCAACTTCTAGTGTTGGCTTGCCATTAACCATTGCAGGACGAATCGCAGCAACTGGACAACGTGCAACAACCGTTGGACGCTCACAAACCTTTGATACTAGATCATGGTTGATCTTAGGCGGCTTAGTGTGTTGGATGTTAATCGCGATATCACCGTGACCACCACAGTTAATTTGACAACATGAAGTTGTCATGTGTACGCGGTTAGGCATTTCTGATTTTTGATACTCTTCATGCATTTCATCCATCAGTGCTTTAACCACACCCGATGCGTCTGTACCTGGAATATCACAGTGTAACCAACCCTGTGTATGTGAGATCATTGATACTGTTGGACCTGTGCCACCCACTGGGAAGCCAGCATCTTGCAATGCTTTAATTAACGGCTCAACTTTTGCTTCGGTATCAACCATAAACTCAACGTTTGAACGAATCGTAAAACGAATGTAACCATCACCAAACTCATCAGCAATATCTGCTAATTTTTTGATTGTGTAAACATCCATTTGTCTTTGTGTACCACAACGAACAGTCCAAACCACTTCGTTATTTTTTGAAGTGTGACGTAATACGCCAGGACGTGGACGATCATGAAAAGCCCATTGGCCGTAGTTACGACGCATTGTTGGGTGCATGTATTGAATAGGATCCGGTGTGCCAGATTCGATAGGCATTCTTGGTGCTTCAGCCATAATATTTCTCCTAATTATATTTCTTAAATGTTTTTAAATTGATTACGCGTTTGCTTCGGCTTTGTTTTCAAACCACTTAGCTGCTTCTTCGTCCCACTTGTCCATACGAACATAAGACATGTAGCGCGGAGAGCTAACCATGTTTGGATCAACATCTAAGCCAATGCCTTCCATAAAGTTAACAATACCGATACGCTCGATCATCTCACCAGTTCTTTCGTGCTCTAGTGCATTCTCAGCAAAGAAATCTAGTACTTCAGCAGCCAGATCTTCAATTGCCTCATAATCGTCTTCTGTGTCCATCTTCATAAATGGAACAACCACTGTGCCAAATAAGTCACCGATTTTCAGTGTACGCTTACCACCCATACAAATCGTTACACCTTTGTCATCGCCCGTTGCTAAGATAGCGCCTTGGGATGCATCGTTAATGTAGTTGTGCGTTAGTGG
>CAZKWW010000147.1:0-2725 GCA_964556635.1 uncultured Candidatus Ruthturnera sp. | reverse complement strand
GCATCATGCAAAGTCATATCTCACCCTCTTAATGAGACGGGTTAAAAACGTAGCATTAGTTCAACACTTAGTCCCTAACCCGTCCCTTAAAGCCTCCACTACGGCTGGAGTAATACCTTTGTGTAACCTTCCACTCTCTGGTCAAATTTTTGGTAGGCTTCGGGGGCCTCATCAAGACTAACTTCATGGGAAACGACAAAACTTGGCGAGGCTTTGCCAGCTATAATGAGATCTCTAAGATATGCATTGTACTTTTTGACATTACACTGCCCGGTACCCAAGCGAAGCCCCTTCTCAAACAACCTACCAAAATTCAGTAGCAGCGCTCCTGACTTAGCAGATTCATTTACTCCCCCAGGGTCAGATGGTACATAAAGTCCTGGTATGCCTAGTGCGCCGGTGGGTTTAACAACGTCGATCATTTGGTTCAATACAACATTAGGTATCTCTTCCTGTTCACCCCCGGCAGCAGAGGATCCCTGAGCAGCTGCCTGATACCCAACAGCATCGATCCCTTTGTCCACTCCCGTATCGTTTCTTATGTCTCTTATTTGTTCAACCGGATTGCCATTATCAAAGTTGATGGGAATAGCACCAACACTCTCTGCTTTATCTAGGCGCTCTTGAACATGATCAATACAGTAAACCTCTGCAGCGCCCCTGATTACAGAACTGTACGCAGCCATCAGACCGACCGGTCCGGCCCCAAAAACAGCCACGCTTTCACCAGGACTTACATCTGCCAATTCAGCTCCGTGATACCCCGTTGGGAATATATCTGCCAAAAGAGCAAAGTCGGATTCAAATTCATCTCCCTTTGGAAGTGTTAAACAGTTGAAATCAGCAAATGGAACTTGCAGGTATTCCGCCTGTCCCCCCGGCCAAGGGCCCATGGCTACGTATCCATACGCTCCACCTGCAAACCCAGGGTTAACAGTCGTGCAGAAACCAGTGAAGCCACGTTGGCAGTTCTTGCAAAACCCACAAGCAACGTTGAAAGGCATAACAACTCGGTCACCAACTGAGAGGTTTTTTACTGCGGAACCAATTTCCTCAATTACTCCCATATTTTCATGTCCGAAAACTATACCCGGCTCCGCAGCTGTTCTACCTTCATACATGTGTAGATCAGAGCCGCAAATGCAACTCGAAGTTATTTTCACAATCACATCATTAGGATGCTTGATTGTGGGATCATCAACGTTTTCAACAGCCACTTCGAAAGGCTTTTTATAAACCACTGCTTTCATCTAGAAACTTCCTCCTAATAATTCTTGATACAAATTTTTTAGAGACGGCGCCAATCCTACCTCAATAAGACAAAAAGATCATTTATTTGTGCCTTCAGGCTACTAAAACTCATATAATCCTTATCTTGACAACAATTTGTTCAAAATTCCTTATGCAACAAATATAAATCAATTGGTAAAGTAGTACCTTGACATTAAATCAAGGTACTACAAAAAACATGGGCATATTTGAAAAATACCTGTCAATCTGGGTTGCTATTTGCATAATCTGCGGGTTATTTCTGGGATCCTTGGTACCGAACCTATTCAGCTCTATAGCAGATCTTGAGTGGGCTCACGTAAATCTTGTTGTAGCTTTTTGTATATGGGTAATGGTTTACCCAATGATGACCCAAATAGATTTTTCATCTATTAAAAATGTCGGAAGTAAACCTAAAGGGTTAATTCTAACGTTGATTGTGAACTGGCTTATTAAGCCATTTACAATGGCGACGTTGGGTTGGTTTTTTTTCAAAGTCCTTTTTGTTGACCTCGTAGATCCTGTCAGTGCGAACGAATACATCGCTGGCATGATATTACTTGGAGTGGCCCCTTGTACCGCAATGGTTTTTGTGTGGAGTCAATTAACCAAAGGTGATCCCAATTACACCTTGGTGCAAGTATCGATAAACGACATTATTATGATCTTTGCTTTTGCTCCAATAACCGGGTTTTTATTAGGTGTAGCCGATATTGAGATTCCATGGAATACTCTTGTGTTATCGGTTGGGCTCTACGTAGTATTCCCACTGGTAGCAGGAATTGTCACAAGATTCCAACTTGGAAAAGGGTCAAAAGAGAAGAACGTACAGGATTTTCTTAAAACAACTAAACCTTTTTCAATAATCGGCTTACTTTTCACAGTAGTACTGTTGTTTGGATTCCAAGCAGAAATAATACTTGAGAAACCGGAAATAATAGCCTTAATAGCTGTGCCATTGATTGTGCAAACATATGGTATATTCGCCTTGGCGTACTCCGTCGCCAAATTTATCAAACTGGACCACAATATTGCAGCCCCAGCATGCCTGATTGGCACCTCTAATTTTTTTGAACTTGCAGTAGCTGTTGCAATATCTTTGTTCGGGTTACATTCCGGAGCCGCTTTGGCGACTGTGGTTGGGGTATTAGTGGAAGTTCCAGTAATGCTTACTCTGGTCTATTTTGCAAATCGAACCCGAAACCTTTTCCCGACCAGTCCAACCTAAACTATCGTACAGACCATACGTGTGCACTAAAGCACGTTCACTTACTTCAATAGATTATAAATTTGTATCCTATGACGAGAAGACTCTACAACATAAAGTTTGCTGTCTTCACCAACTATCACTGAGGAGGGTCCCCAAAAGTAAGACTCGATTTGGGTAGATATGAGATATGGTGTATTGAAATGATCGGGCAATTCCGGCATTAAATCTGAAATATCACGCTGGCTG
>CAZKWW010000146.1:0-2736 GCA_964556635.1 uncultured Candidatus Ruthturnera sp. | reverse complement strand
GTTTAAATTAAAATTAATAATGATATACTAAAGCTTTAGTTTTTGCACAGGAGTTATCCAAGTGGGTCCAGTCGAAAAATATTTTGAAAAATTGTTGTGGAGTTCGAGACATATGGTTTTTGCAGCGGTTATTTCTTCAATGGCATTGTCAATGTTGTTGTTTTTCCTAACTGCAGTTGATGTTGCTAACTTGGTTTCTCATGCAACAGATTACCTCTCTGCAGACCCAAGCGCCAGAAAAGCACTTAAAGTTGAAATGGTTGCACACACAGTCGGTTCCATCGATGGTTTTTTGTTAGCAACAATTTTGCTTATTTTTTCATTGGGCTTGTATGAATTGTTTATCAGCGATATTGAAGAGGCGAAGCGCTCAGATCAAGGAACAAAGGTTTTAGTGATCACATCGCTTGACGATTTGAAATCAAAGCTTGC
Organism: uncultured Candidatus Ruthturnera sp.; assembly: GCA_964556635.1. Classification (GTDB taxonomy): domain Bacteria; phylum Pseudomonadota; class Gammaproteobacteria; order PS1; family Pseudothioglobaceae; genus Thioglobus_C. The sequence continues at coordinate 2,304 of CAZKWW010000146.1, read as the reverse complement.
AAAAGTTATCTTAATGATTTTAGTGGTCACTTTTTTTGAGGTGTCGTTATCAATGTCTTTTACAGGCGCGCTTGATTTGGTGTATTTTTCACTGGGTATTTTGATGGTCTCATTGGCGCTTTATTTTGGTTCTAAATCAAAGCATTAATTGATTTTTTGCCTTATTTAGCGTAACATTAGCGCTTTTTTAAAATACAAAAATATTATGCGTCAGACGATTGTTGCAGGCAACTGGAAAATGAACGCTTCAAAAGAAGCGGTTAACACTTTAGTCATGGGTATTCTTTCGGGCATGCCTGATGTTGAATCAAAAGTTATTGTGTGTGTGCCTTACCCTTACTTATGTCAGGCTGAAGCCTTGGCAACCCATTCACAACTACATGTTGGCGCGCAAGACCTTAACGCCAATGCTTCTGGCGCCTTTACTGGTGAAGTTAGTGCAGACATGATTAAAGATTTTGGTGTTGAGCATGTTATTGTTGGTCACTCAGAACGTAGAAGCCTATATGGTGAGACAGATGATATTGTGGCTGAAAAAGTACAGGTGGCATTAGACAATGACCTAACGCCATTATTTTGTATTGGAGAACTGCTAGAAGAGAGAGAGTCGGGCAACACTGAGGCCGTGGTTTCTCGTCAAATTAACGCAGTGATTGATCGCGTAGGTATTGAGGCATTTAAAAACATTATTGTGGCTTATGAGCCGGTTTGGGCAATTGGCACAGGTGTTACTGCTACGCCAGAGCAAGCGCAAGACACGCATGCTTTTATTCGTAGTCTGTTGGCAGGCCACGACAGTGATATTGCTCAATCAACGCCTATTCTTTATGGTGGCAGCATGAACCCAGCGAACGCTGAAGAGCTGATTGCTTGTGAAGATATTGATGGTGGCTTGATTGGTGGCGCATCATTAAAGTCCGATGATTTCTTACGTATTTGCAAAGCGGGCTAGTTATGTCATTTCAGGTTATCCTTATTATTCATGTGTTGTTGGCACTGGGCTTGGTTGCATTAATTTTAATGCAACATGGCAAAGGTGCTGACGCAGGTGCTGCTTTTGGTGCGGGCTCGGCAGGCTCTGTATTTGGCGCACGCGGCGCCAATTCTTTTTTGTACAAGCTAACAGCAGGTGTTGCTACCGGTTTCTTTTTAACCAGTTTAACGCTGGCTTATTTAGCAACCAACGAAACCAGCACAACAGATGAGCCACAAAGTGTCATGGACGACGCCGTTGTGATAGAGCCGGTAGCGCCATCAGACGTGCCTATGATCGACACCAAAATTAGCGACATTCCCAACGATTAAGCTCTAAACCTTATTGCCGATGTGGCGGAATTGGTAGACGCGCTACCTTGAGGGGGTAGTGAGCTACGCTCGTGCCAGTTCGACTCTGGCCATCGGCACCATTTTTATTTTTACTTGTTATTTTTGTTGTGTATTGTATAATTTAGGGCAGATTTAACCTAATCCTGAGAAGAATGAAGTTTTTACCTATTATATTAATACTGTCCTCAAGTACAGCTAGTGCATTTTGGGGTGGAAATAACACTAATTGGATGCCATTTGGTACGGGCACCGGATACAATAATCAATCACCTTGGAGTAATAATTCTAATTGGAATCCTTTTGGTACTGGTGGAAATTGGAGCCCTAGAAACGATGCGGCAAATTTAAGTCGTTATGGTGCACGACCTAAGGCGCTTATGCAGTACCGAAAAGACCCAAGGTTTCAAGTCAATAACACCGTTCCTGAAATTCAAAATAGAATAAGACCCTCTAATTGGTTAACAGAAACCGACTTTGCCTCTACTTTAAAAGACATGGGCGACCAGGATAAAACCTTTGTTGTTGACGATTTTGCAGCTTTTGGTTTGTCAGAAGGTTATGCGCGAGCCAAGGCAGAGACGTTCGGCGTTGGTAGAGTATTGAGAGACCATGCTACACAACATACAAATGACATTTTTGGTGATAGGGGTACTATTTATGGCAAGCAAGGCTATGCGCTTTCACCCGCCGCCTCATCAACACAAAAAATAGACAATTAAACTAACAACTTAAAAACATGACGGTAAAAACCAGCCTTTGCGCTGGTTTTTTATTGCCCTAAATATAAAAAAACATATCGATTGCTGTGATTTTTTATTAAGCAGCCTCTTTTTAAAGTAAATTCGTTTTTTTCTAAAATTTTTCAAGCACCGCTCCAAAGCTGGCTGTTTTTACTCAAAAACCTATTAATAGACCATTAAGATCCTTAAAATAAGGCGTTTTCACTCGATTTTTGGCTACTTTTGATCATTTTTCAGC
>CAZKWW010000145.1:0-2762 GCA_964556635.1 uncultured Candidatus Ruthturnera sp. | reverse complement strand
AAAGCTTTTAAGAGATTAATATTTTTTTAGATACTTTTCTAAACAAGTAGAAAAGTATCAAGTCATAAAACAAAAATCTTTGATTTTTGGAAATGGTTTAATCAAGTAAAAAATTCGGAAATTTTACGAATACATCTAAAAACACCTAAAGCTTCAATCAAAAACCCATAAAAACACTGTTTTTGATGTCAAAAATGGCATTTTTTGGGTATTACAGGCCTTGCCTATAATGCAAATTGAAAAAATTCGGAAATTTTAATAATTATCAAAGAAATATGGATAAAAACTGTTTTTTTATCGTAGTATAATTCAAGCACTTTAATGGCCATTATCAATACCTATGTCACTCGACAAAATTAAAATTTTTAGCGGTAACGCTAATCCCGAACTTTCTGGCGAAATCATCTCTCAACTTCATATCACGCAAGGCAAAGCCTTAGTTGGGCAATTTAGTGATGGTGAATCACAAGTTGAAATCTTAGAAAACGTTCGTGGTTGTGATGTGTTTATTATTCAACCAACTTGTGGGCCATCCCCTGCTGAAACGCTAATGGAGTTGTTGGTAGTGGTCGATGCATTAAAACGCTCATCAGCTTCTCGTATTACCGCAGTTGTGCCATATTTTGGCTATTCAAGACAAGATCGTCGTTCACGCTTAACGCGTGTACCAATTACAGCGAAACTTGCTGCAAAAATGGTAGAAGCCGCAGGTGTTGATCGTATCTTGACCGTTGATTTACACGCCGATCAAATTCAAGGTTTTTTCAATATTCCAATTGACAACATCTACGCTCAGCCTGTCTTGGTGGCAGATATCTTGTCTAAAGATTATGGTGATGTTGTGGTTGTATCGCCTGACGTTGGCGGTGTCGTACGTGCTCGCGCTGCAGCTAAACGTATAAACGATGCTGACCTTGCCATTATTGACAAACGTCGCCCAGCACCAAATATGGTGAAAGTTATGAACGTGATTGGTGATGTTGAAGGTCGCACTTGTGTGTTGATTGACGATATGGTTGATACAGCAGGTACACTTTGCCAAGCGGCTGGCATCTTAAAAGAAAAAGGCGCTAAAAAAGTAGTGGCCTACGCAACACACGCTGTACTTTCTGGCAATGCCATTGATAATATTAACAACTCTGAACTTGATGAATTGGTAACAACTAACACCATTCCTTTAACCGAAGCTGCAGTGAGTTGCGATAAGATTAGACAATTGTCTATTGCGCCAACCTTAGCAGAAGTGATTAAACGTATTAGTGAAGAAGAATCTATCAGTACCATCTTTACCGACGCTTCGTAAATCAAACATCTATAAAGTCTTGTCAAGGCTTCGATTTTTAACCCATGATTTTGGGTATAATCCAGCCTTTGGCTGGTAAAAAACAAACACTGTAACTTATGAAATCTACAACTAAAGCACACAAGCAAGCATTACAAAAACTCATTATGGTTGGCAAGGAAAAAGGTTATTTAACCTATGCCGAACTAAACGACTTATTACCAAAAGACTTACTCACACAAGAACAAATTGAGCCAATTGTTTCTATCTTAGAAGAGTTGGATATTGTGGTTTCTGAAACGGTTCCTGATGCTGATACGCTAGTGGTTGAATCAGGTGCTAAAGCACAATCTACTTCTGCCGAAGCAGCGGTCGCAGCATTGGCTGCACTTGACTCAGAATTTGGCAGAACGACCGACCCAGTTAGAATGTACATGCGTGAAATGGGTGTGGTTGACTTACTAGAACAAGAAGATGAGATTCGTATTGCTAAAGAAATTGAAGCAGGTGTATTTGAGATTATGCAAGCCATTACACTTTACCCAGCGATTACTGATTTCTTCTTTAAAGCACATACACGTCTTGAAGAAGGAAAATGTAAGATGACTGATGTAATCATTGGTTACCAAGGTGACGCTGAAGATTTTGCTGCAAAAAAAGCCGCCTTCGATGCTGGCGAGTTTGATGACGATGAAGAATACGAAGACATGGAAGAAATGGAATACACTGGCCCAGATGAGGACAAGGTATACACCCGTTTTGAAACCATTTTAAAGTGTTCTGGCAACTACCAAGACATCAACGAAAAACATGGCTTCCGCCACAAGAAAACCGTTGCTGCTCGTGAGCAACTATCAGCTGGCTTGTCGGATTTACGTCTTGCACCAAAACTGGTCAGCACCATGATGGAAGTTATTTGTGACCGTGTTGCGATGGTTAAAAAACAAGAAAAGGCCATTCAAAGTGCTTGTACTTATGCGGGCATGGAAAGAGCGCAATTTTTCGAACTATTTACCGATAATGAAACTAATTTTGATTGGTTAAAGGGTGCTAAATTAGATAAAAAAGTTGCCGATGCATTAAAGGCCAGTAAAGATGAAATTTACTATGCACAAAAAAATCTTCTTGAGTATGAAGAAGAAATGCAGCTTACCGTGCCAGAGCTTAAAGCACTAAACAAATTATATCGTCGTGGTGACCGTCGCGCTAAAAAAGCCAAGTCTCAAATGATTGAAGCCAACTTACGTTTGGTGATCTCTATTGCCAAAAAATATGCCAACCGTGGTTTGCAATTCTTAGATCTTATTCAAGAAGGTAACGTAGGTTTAATGAAGGCAGTAGACAAATTTGAGTATCGTCGTGGTTATAAGTTTTCAACTTATGCAACTTGGTGGATCCGTCAGGCTATTACTCGCTCGATTGCTGATCAAGCACGCACTATTCGTATTCCAGTACACATGATTGAAACCATCAACAAACT
>CAZKWW010000144.1:0-2781 GCA_964556635.1 uncultured Candidatus Ruthturnera sp. | reverse complement strand
TGTTTGCCACCAAGTATCAACAATTGGACAACGCTCTTGCCCCACCACATGATAATACCACTCCCAAGCTTCAGGATTGATCGGCTCACCTACTGTACCCAAGATAGTAAGACTAGATCTTGAAGTAGAATTAACAAATTCATCCCCCGCACCCATCAGTGCACGAATTGCAGTTGGTGCTGTATAAAATGTATTAACTTGGTGCTTATCAATCACCTGCCAAAAACGTGATGCATCAGGGTAGGTCGGTACCCCTTCAAACATCAAAGTTGTTGCACCATTCGCCAACGGCCCGTAAACAATATATGAATGCCCAGTCACCCAACCAACATCAGCAGTACACCAATAAATATCGTCCTCTTGATAGTCAAAAGTATATTTGTGCGTTATTGCTGCATACAGCAAATAACCACCCGTTGTATGTAACACCCCTTTTGGTTTTCCCGTTGAACCAGAGGTATAAAGAATAAATAATGGTGTTTCTGCATCAAATGGCTCGCACGGACATTCGCTTGGCACATCGCTAACTAGATCGTGGTACCAGATATCTCTAGAAGACCAATCAATCTCACCTTTTGTGCGCTCAACTACGACAACATTGTTGACGCAATCACAATCTTTAATTGCAATATCAACATTCGCTTTAAGTGGGGTTGCTCTACCACCACGCACACCTTCATCTGCTGTAATTACAACTTTACACTCAGAATCTAGAATTCGATCTTTGAGTGCCTCTGGCGAAAACCCACCAAATACGACTGAATGAATAGCGCCAATACGTGCACAGGCCAACATTGCATAGCTCGCTTCAAGAATCATCGGCATATAAATACAAATACGATCCCCTTTAGCGACACCTAATTTTTTCAGACCATTGGCTAATTTAGAAACTTCGTCATGCAACTGCTGATAAGTAATTTTTTTACTATCATTGGGATCGTCACCCTCCCAAATAATTGCTGTTTGTTTTGCCCGCTCTGGCAAGTGTCGATCGATACAATTATAAGCAACGTTTAGCTCACCACCCTTAAACCACTCAATTTGTCCATCACGATAATCAACATTAGAAACTTGATCCCAATTCTTATCCCAATGTAGAAATTCATTGGCTTGTTTAGCCCAAAATCCATCTGAATCAGTAATAGATTCGGCATACATTGATTGGTACTGTTGCTCGTCAATTAGTGGCTTTCTGTTGGTTTGGGCAATTGGATACATAGCGCAATAATAATGTAAATAAAATGAATAAATAATACCTAAAAACTACCTTTCTAGAAAGCATTTTTTCTAATTTAACTGCTTTAATTTGATGGTGTTTTTGCCACCCAAATGTTCAACTTGTGCCAGAAATAACTCGGCTGTTGAAATAGCATCTTGTAAGGCATTATGTGCTTTGTAACGAGGCAAGTTATAATGATCTCGCAAAGCATACAACCTTAAACTCTCTTGTTTAATATAAGAATGCGTATATCGAATTTTGTTTTGCTCAATCCTGAGTGTATCAAGCATCTTCATAGGTAGCGAATTAATGTGATAGAACCGACTACAAGCTTGATTAATAAAATTTTTTTCAATATGGTCAAAATGCACAACAACCACCCTGCCTGTCATCTCGTAAAGTAACTGCTCTAACGCTAAATCCAGCGTAACACCAGATTTTAGTTCATTATCAGTAATTTGATGAATACCAACATTTTCTTCGGTGAGTTGTTGTTTTGGATTAACTAAAATATGGGTTGAGGAAGCAGGCAATAAATGCAGATTTTTTATCACCACATAACCCAAACTAATAATGTTGTCAGTCTTTACATCAAGCCCAGTTGTTTCAAAGTCTAACACCAAAAACTCTAAATCTTTAATCAGACTATTTTCTGAAATTGAAGTTTGAGATAAATACTGACTGATTGCATTCGAAGACTTACCTTGTTGGAGGCATTGTTTGCGGCGATAATCAAAAAGGAAATCTTTGATAAAAGCCATTACAAAATAGAGGTTTGATATTGTGAGCTCATTGCAGATTGCAGATCCGAAACAATCATAAATGCATCTTTTAAGTGCTTTTTATCTAACGAAGAGATTTCTTTTGTTAGAACATAGTTGTCCGCCGAAGCGCCTGATTTAATTTGGGCCCTTTGATGTTTAATACGAATAAAGTTAATAAATTTATACGCTTCGATTAGATCGCTTGCACCGGTTTGACTCAAACCGCCCGTCTCAGACAACATTTGCAGTCTATCTTGTGTATTAACCGGTCTAATTCCATTAGATAAGGCATAAACTCTAGCAACATCAATAATTGGCACAACACCCTTTTTCTTTAAATCAAGGGCATTTTGATCAATACCATTTTTATCTAAAATAAAATTCCTAAAAAAGCCCAACGGGGGCGTATAGTGCAACGCATTAGCCGCCATATGTGATTGGAATATAGTATTTTTCATTGTTTTTTGCAAAACACCTGAGAGCAATTCATCGAGCAAGTCTGAATCTCCATGAATACATTTAAGATCAAAAAATATACTGGCATACATCAGTGCTTTGGGCTTGGGTGCTTCAATCCAATTTTTAAAATAAGATTGCCAAATTGCAAGCGGTTGACGCCACTTATCATTGCTTGCCATCACCTCGCCTGGACAATAAACATAACCGCAAGCATTTAATCCATTGCTCACATAATCTGCCAATTGAACAAAATACTCACCATGTAGTGCTTGCTGATAATCGTTTGATAAAATAATTAAATTATCCTGATCAGAATGTGCAATTTGTTCAGAACGGGCC
>CAZKWW010000143.1:0-2785 GCA_964556635.1 uncultured Candidatus Ruthturnera sp. | reverse complement strand
GTTATTGTTGGATGAGCCGTTTTCAAGTTTAGATAAAAAACACCGAGATCAATTGGTAGATCAAGTCCGTGCAATCCTTAAGAAAGCGCAAGTTACCTCTATCTTAGTCACCCATGATGAAGATGAGGCAAATGTCCTTGCCGATAAAGTGGGTACCATTCAAGATAAAAGGTTGACAATTAAATAATAACGAGTATCATTCGCAATTGATAATCATTATCAATAAAGTTATTAAGTAAATCATTAAAGGAGAAATAAAAGAATGAATGTTAAGACATTAATTTCATCAGCCGTTATATTTTCAGTATTAACAGTTTCAAGTATCACAGCAGTGCAGGCGGCAAGTGATGATTCAGTTACCGTATATAGCTCACGTAAAGAGCATTTAATTAAGCCGCTGTTTGAAGCGTTTACAAAAGACACTGGCATTAAAGTTGATTATTTGACGGGTAAAGGCGGTGCATTAATCGAGCGCTTAAAACTTGAAGGCGCTAATACGCAAGCTGATATGTTTATGACAGTCGATGCAGGTAACCTTTGGTATGCAGGCTCGCAAGACTTGTTTCAAAGTGTTCAAACAGAAACTTTAAAAAGCAATATTCCAGCACATTTAAGAGATCCTGATGGTTTATGGACGGGATTGTCAGTGCGCGCACGTACAATCGTTTATTCAACTGAGCGTGTTAACCAGTCTGATTTATCAACTTACGCTGATTTATCAACAGATAAGTGGAAGGGTAAGTTATGCTTAAGAACCAGTAAAAAAATCTACACTAAGTCATTAGCAGCTTCTGTCATTTACAATCATGGTGAAGACAAAGCAGGCGATATTATTAGTGGTTGGGTAGATAACTTGGCAGCTACACCAAATGCTAAAGACTCGCATGTAATGAATGCTATTCTTGCAGGTCAGTGTGATGTGGGCTTGGTTAATACGTATTACTTTGGTCGTTTAGTTGCAAAGCAACCTAACGCACCGCTTAAATTATTTTGGGCAAACCAAGACACAACCGGTGTGCACGTTAACGTATCAGGTGCTGGTATAACTAAGCATGCATCTAACGTAGCAGGTGCAACAAAATTACTAGAGTACTTGTCATCAGCAAAGGCACAAGCTATTTATGGATCACTTAATAATGAATATCCAGCCAATCATAATTTCGCATCAGATGATGTGGTATCTGCATGGGGCTCGTTTAAAGAAGATGATATGAATTTGTCACAAGCAGGTATTCTACAAGCGGATGCAGTTAAGTTGATGCAGCTTAAGGGTTATCGATAGAAAAAAGAAACACAATTATTACCAAACCCAAGCTTTGTCTTGGGTTTTGTTGTTTTAAAATACTAGAAAATTTTTAGAGAAATCACTTGGAAAAAAATTGCTTTAAATCCAAAATTTGGATCAGTATTCTTGCCTTATTAGTGGCAATGCCAATTTTTGTGGTAGCACTGTCTTGGCTATTGCCTGAGCATGAACTCTGGGCGCATTTTTCCGAAAACCTATTGCCAAGTTTGGTCAGCTCTACTGCTGTTTTATTAGTGGGCGTGGGCATTGGTGTAACGCTACTGGGTACAATATTGGCTTACTTGGTTGTCATGGTAGAATTCCCTGGCAGAAAGTGGCTTGAGTGGGCGCTGTTTTTGCCGTTTGCCATTCCGGCTTATGTGTTGGCTTTTGTGTATCTCGGTGTGTTTGATTATTCGGGCTATGCACAAGTATGGATGCGTGAAGTATTGGGCTTGCCGGGCTTTGATATTCGCTCTGGATCGTGGGCAATTATTCTGACTTTTGTGTTGGTGTTTTATCCTTATGTTTATATGATGACAAGGGCTTCATTTAAACGTCAAAAGATTAATATGATTGAAGCAGGCAAGTTACTTGGCGCGAGCCCAATTAAAGTATTTTTTAAAATTTCATTGCCACTAGCGCGCCCGGCTGCTGCGGCAGGCTTGCTGGTCACGTTAATGGAAACCTTGGCTGATTTTGGTGTGGTAGGTTTGTTTAATTACGATACTTTTACCACGGCTATTTATTCTGCTTGGGGCGATTATCGTTCAGTAGAGGTGGCTGCACAGTTGGCATCGCTATTGGTGCTCGTGGCATTTTTATTAATTTATTTTGAGAAAAAAGCCCGTGGACAAGCCAAGTATTATTCAGCTGATGTCTCCAACAAAAAACCTTACCAAGCCAGCGGCGTGGTTGGTTGGCTAATTAGTTTGTTTGTGCTGGGCGTATTTATGCTCTCATTTGCGATGCCAATGTTACAACTTGTTGCATGGGGTTGGGAGTCAGTTGGAGAAGAGTGGGGTGTTAAGTATTTTGATCTGATTAGCTCGACTTCTGTTTTAACCGTTTCTGCAGCGTTGATTACCGTAGCCATTGCCACTGTATTAGCTCTGCCAGGGCGATGCAAGCAAAGTAGTGTTTGGCTCAAGAGTGTGATTCGATTAGCAACATTGGGTTATGCGTTGCCAGGCTCAGTGATGGCGGTAGGTTTGCTTTATGGTATTAACCAAATCTCTGAGATCAATATTCATTTTGGCGGTGAGAGTATTAATCATATTATTTTTGGATCGATTGCTTTGTTATTATTTGCTTATGTATCTCGTTTTATGGCGATTGCTTATAGTTCGATTGATGCATCGGCTCAGCAAATTAAGCCGGTGTTTACCCAAAGTGCGCGTTTATTGGGCGCATCACGCCTACGTTTGATTTGGCAAGTGTATTTACCAATGATGACACCTGGTATCTTAGCGGGCGGTTTATTGGTGGCGGTTGATGTGA
>CAZKWW010000142.1:1210-2791 GCA_964556635.1 uncultured Candidatus Ruthturnera sp. | reverse complement strand
AAACCACCAACCACCCCAGCCTAATTCGTAATACGCCCACCAAGAACCAAGCACAATACCAAAAGTTAAAAAAGCCCAAGCCACCAAAGTCCAAGGGCGAGACCATCGGAGCCAAGTGGAGTCTAGTTGCCCACGCACCAATGAAGACAAAACAAAAGCAAAAGGAATGGCCAGTCCAACATAACCCATGTATAACATTGGCGGGTGAATAATCAAACCAAAATCTTGCAATAAAGGATTAAGCTCTCGGCCTTGTAATGGAATATTTTCTAGACGTTCAAATGGATTAGAGGTTAATAACAAAAATAATAAAAACCCAACACTAATCAAACCTAAAATAATCAAAATATGATTTAGCACTTCAGCAGGAAGGCGTTTAGAAAAGACTGATACTGCCACACTCCAAGCGGCTAGAATTAATGCCCACAATAACAACGAACCCTCATGTGCACCCCAAACAGCTGACATTTTAAAAATAGTAGGCAGCTCGGTATTGGAATTATTAGCCACATATTTAACTGAAAAATCATCAACAATAAAGGCGTTCATCAACACCGCAAATGACACGATAATCCAAAAAAACTGCATCCACAGTAAAGGTCTAGATAATTGAGATAAGGAAAAATTTGCCCGAATCAAACCTAATGTCGGCAAGATTACTTGTAACATGGCAAACACCAGCGCCAAGATCAATGCAAAATGTCCGATTTCAATCAACACAACGGCTTACTCATCAAAGAAATCTCTTATTTTATCTAAGCCACCAAAGCTAATGACAATATTTGCCTGCGCCAATACTGAGGGTTTTGCATGATAAGCAACAGATAGGCCTGCCACTTTCATCATAGCCAAATCATTTGCCCCGTCACCAGCAACAATGACTTGCTCAGTAGAGATATTGTATTGTTGGCATAACTCTTTAACGAACTCAGCCTTAGCACTGGCATTAATAATCGAGCCTTGGGTAATACCTGTCAATTGGTTATTTTCAATATCCAATTCATTTGCACGAGCATGGTCCAGCCCAATGTCTTTAGCCAGTTGATTTGTAAAATAAGTAAACCCGCCAGAAACAACAGCGCTATAAATATTCTGACTTTTAAAAAATTGAATTAAATCCTTGCCACCAGGATTGACTTTTAATCGCTCGGTGTAAACTTGATTTAATACTGCAACATCCAACCCTTTTAACAATGCCACTCGTTCAATTAATGATGCATTAAAATCTAGCTCTCCTTGCATGGCACGCTCAGTAATAGCAGCCACTTGAGGTTTAAGATTGGCAAAATCAGCAATCTCATCAATACACTCAATATTAATTAAAGTTGAATCCATGTCACTGACAAATAATTTGATTTGTGAAAAATCGATCTCAGGCAGGTAATTAAAATCAGTTGAATAAGTTTGTCTTAACGCATTAAGATCAATCGCTTGATCGGTGTAAAGACGAATGTGATTGCTATAAGGCTTGACATCACAGTGATAAGTGGCCGAGATTTTTCTGGCTGTCTCTAAATCAGTGCTATGTTGAATGATAGTATGCATAACTATGGTGAGGAAGGAGAGACTCTAACTATCACG
>CAZKWW010000142.1:0-1200 GCA_964556635.1 uncultured Candidatus Ruthturnera sp. | reverse complement strand
CTTGCGACACTGGAACCTAAATCCAGCGTGTCTACCAATTCCACCACTCCCGCATTTATTAAACACCCCTAAGGATGAAGATTTGAAATTATACCTAATTAATGTTACAGTGATAACTTTCAAACTTTAAGGAAAGGGGTAAATATGACGATTAATAATGCTGTTTCAGCAATGGCTGGTGTTATCGTAATGATTTCATTACTATTAGGCTCTGAAGTGATGACTTCAGCTTTTTTTCATGATGCTAACTGGTTATGGTTAACAGGCTTTGTTGGTTTTAACTTACTCCAATCTGCTTTTACGGGTTTTTGTCCAGCAGCAATGATTTTCAAAGCAATGGGGCTAAAAAACTAGTCGTTATCAGCGTCAAACCAATTTAGTTTTTCTCTAAGTTTTACCACTTCACCAACGATAATTAATGTTGGTGCATGAATGGTTGTATTTTCAACCAATTCAGGTAGCCCTGCTAAGGTTGTTACATAAACTTGATGCTCGGGCGTGGTACCTTTTTCAACCAGTGCCACCGGCATATCACCACGCATACCATGTGCAATCAACTGTTCAGATAAATGCTTGGAGCCTACTAACGCCATATAAAAAACAATGGTCTGTTGCTCAACCGCCAACTCATCCCATGGCAGATTCATGGATCCATCTTTTAAGTGGCCAGTTACAAAACGACAAGATTGTGAATAGTCTCGATGTGTGAGCGGAATACCTGAATAAGTAGAACAACCAGAAGCCGCTGTAATGCCAGGCACTACTTGAAGTGTTTCAATCTCTTCGCCACCTCGGCCAAAAATAAATGGATCACCGCCTTTTAAGCGACAAACACGTCGACCTTGTTTGGCTAAATCAACCAATAGTTGGTTAATATCGCCCTGTGGCACTGCGTGGTTGTCGCGCTCTTTGCCTACATAAATCAACTCTGCATCACGGCGAACAAGCTCCATCACACCATCAGACACCAAGCGATCATACAAAATAACATCGGCTTGCTGCATCAAACGCAGTGCTTTAAAAGTCAGTAAATCGGGGTCACCCGGGCCACCACCAACCAGATAAACTTCACCAACACCGCTATCAGCACTACCGTCAAGTTGCGCTTGTAAATCTGCCTTGGCTTCGTCAACTTTGCCGGAGAATACTTTTTCAGCAACAATGCCAGAGAAAGTTTTTTCCCAAAAATAACGTCGATCT
>CAZKWW010000141.1:0-2881 GCA_964556635.1 uncultured Candidatus Ruthturnera sp. | reverse complement strand
CAATTGGTTAACTGTTGACATAAATACAATTTCTCCGAAATTCTTTTAAATTATTTAAGTATTAATCACCCGCCGTTTTTTCGGGGGCAATAAACCGATAAATTATACTGTGTATAGAGCGCCTATGTCAACAAGATTTAGACTTTTTTTAACAGGGTTTCAAGTAAGAATCTACTAGCACGATCTAGCATCTCAAAGACGTCATCAAAGCGTCCTTCAAAATAAGGATCGGGCACACTTTTTCCGTTATTTTCAGGAATATTGTCTAGCATTAAAGAGAGCTTATACTGATGTTCTTCTGGGCAAATAAACTTAAGATCAGCCAAATTGGAGGCATCCATGGCAAAGATATAGTCGTAATGGTAAAAATCAGACTCGTGTACTTGACGCCCACGCTGATCAGATAAATCTACGCCAAATTTAGCTGCTGAGCGTTGCGAGCGAGAATCCGGCTGCTCGTTAATATGGTAAGCATGCGTGCCAGCAGAGTCAATTTCGAACAAATCTTGGACGTTGCGTTTTTCTACTTGTGATTTAAAGGCGCCTTCAGCTGTTGGTGAGCGACAAATGTTACCCATACACACAAATAAAATTTTGATTTTTCTCATGTTTAAACTTATTACAAAAATAAGGCTTTATTATAATCAGCAAGTATTCACAACATATCTTATAATTAACCCGAGTCTTTATTAACTAGGGGGAGTTATGGAACTTGAACTTTATCAAAACATGTTGATGTTAATCTTTGCAACAACATTTATTATGGGATGGGTTGTCAGTAAAACTGACTTCTGCACAATGGGTGCTGTATCTGACTGGATCAATATGGGTTCTACTGCCAGATTTAAGTCGTGGATGCTAGCTGTTGTTTCTGCATTATTTTTAGTTACACTACTGTCTTATTCTGAACTAATCGACTCGTCACTAACCCAAAGCAATGATACTGCTAGCCCACCCTATAATACACCTACCTTTGCCTGGTTAAGATATATAATTGGAGGCTTAATTTTCGGTATTGGCATGACAATTGGTTCAGGTTGTGGCAACAAAACTTTGGTTAGAATTGGCGCTGGAAACTTAAAATCAGTCGTTATTTTCTTAATGATGGCATTTGGTGCTTATCTAATGATGTTTACCGATTTTATGCACACTTTCTTCTTACAATGGACAAGTGTGTTAGATATCGACTTAACAGAATACGATATTAATAGTCAAGATTTGGGAGCGATTACTTCGCATATCATTCAAACAGATGCTTTAAACACAAAGCTAATTTTAGGCTTCGTTATTTCAATTTTTGCACTTCTGTATTTATTCAGAACTGAGAATTTTAGAAAAGACAAACACAACATACTGGCTGGCCTAACTATCGGAATTTGTGTGGCAATCGCCTGGTACATTTCATCTGGTCCCATGGGTCAAGAGTTACTTGAAGAGGCAGAGATGATGGATGAAATACCTTATGCTATAGGTGCACAATCTTTAACCTTTGTCGCACCTTCTGGACATTTTTCTGCTTTAGTAAGTTCTGAATTTGATTCAACCTATATTACATTTGCACTGATAGCTGGCTTAGGCGTATTACTAGGTTCATTCTTCTATGCTGTATTAAATCAATCATTTCGCATAGAATGGTTTAATTCAATTGGTGACTTTATTAACCATATTGTTAGTGGATTGTTAATGGGTATCGGTGGTGTGCTTGCTATGGGTTGCACGATTGGGCAAGGTGTGACAGGCGTATCCACATTATCATTGGGCTCTTTAATCGTTCTTGGATCTATTGTGTTTGGTTCAGCGTTAACGATGAAAATTAGATATTATCAATTAGTATATGAAGATGACGCTAATCTTTATACAGCCACAATGGCCAGTCTAGCTGATTTAAAATGTATACCAAATAAATGGAGGTGCCTAGATCGTGTCTAACTCATTACTGCAATCTGCTAAACAAGTTATCCTTACTGAAGCGCAAGCAGTTACTCAGCTAGCTGATAAGCTTGACCAAAGCTTTATTAATGCTTGCCAACTAATTCAAGACTGTACGGGCAAAGTCATCTTGATTGGCATGGGCAAATCTGGCCATATTGGCAACAAAATTGCCGCAACTTTTGCTTCAACCGGCACCCCTGCTTTTGCTGTACACCCAGGTGAGGCTGGACATGGCGACCTAGGTATGATTACCGAAGGCGATGTGGTCATTTGCATCTCTTATTCCGGTGAATCTGATGAAATTATGACGTTAGTACCGGTCATTCAACGTCTTGGTGTGCCAATAATCGGCATGACTGGTAATGCCAATTCTTCAATTGGTGGCGTTTGTGATGTACACCTTGATGTTAGTGTTGAAAAAGAAGCTTGCCCACATAATTTAGCACCAACTTCATCTACCACAGTGGCACTCACCATGGGTGATGCGCTAGCTGTAAGCTTATTAACTGATAAAGGTTTTAGCCCTGATGATTTTGCCCGTTCTCACCCTTCTGGGGCTTTGGGTAGACGTTTGCTAACCTTTGTTAAAAATATCATGAAAACTGATAACGACATCCCAAAAGTGGATGCTGACACCAAACTACTAGATGCACTTTTAGTTATGAGTCAAAAAGCCTTGGGCATGGTGCTTATTACTGAAGAAAACACACTAAAAGGTATTTTTACCGATGGTGATTTACGCCGTGTATTAGAAGAACATAGTGATATTCAAGCGCTCACAATTGGTGATGTGATGACACCAAACTGTAAATCAATCTCAGCGGATAAGCCAGCCGTAGTGGCAGTGCAAATTATGGATGAGTTTAATCTCAATTCTTTACCAGTGGTGGATGACAATAACCAAGTAGTAGGAGCTATCAATACACATACTTTGATGCAGGCTAAAATA
>CAZKWW010000140.1:0-2893 GCA_964556635.1 uncultured Candidatus Ruthturnera sp. | reverse complement strand
AAGAAACCATGCCAATTGTACAAGCTGAATCTGGTGCAGATGATTTGTTGTTGCGCCCCTTGTGCGCCAAACATTTACCCGAGACAAAGCCAGAGCGAGAAGGCTGGGTGGATCGTGAACAGTTGTTAGATTTTTCAGGGCGTAATCGTAAGCCACAAATGGCCCTAGCTAAGGAATATGGATTTGAGGATTACGCAACCCCTGCAGGCGGCTGTTGCTTTTTAACCGACAAGCAATATTCAGATAAATTGGTGGATATGTGGGAGTCTCGTGGTAATCGTGATTATCAATTAGATGACTTGATGATGTTAAAAGTGGGCCGACACATTCGCCCTAACAAACGCTTTAAGATGATTATTGCTAGGGAGGAGGGCGAGGTGAAGTTTTTAGAATGTTATCGCAATCAATACGCTAATCTCTATTCAACCAGTTGTAATGGCCCAATAGCGCTAATTGATGGAGAGCCGAATCAAGAAGACGTAAAGATTGCTGCGCAAATTTTGGCGAGATATTCTCAAGGCAGGGATGAAGATTTAGTGGATGTAGAGGTTAAGCTTCAAGTAGGTGTTGCACAACAATTAAGTGTTAAGCCATTGACACCAGAAGAAATTAAAAAAGATTGGATGGTTTAGCCACCACCAACCGCTTTAATAATTTCGACTTGGTCGCCCGCATTTAAGGTAAATTCCGTGTGTTTTGACTTGGAGATAATCGCTTCATTGACTTCTAGTGCAATACGCTGATCTTGATAACCGAGCTGATTGATTAAATCAGCAGCGCTTGATTGACTATCGATTTCCTGATCTTTCCGGTTAAGCTGAATGATCACTGATCCATTTTTCCAATCGCACAAGAACCAAATGATTTTGCTTTTGCCTTAGCAGAATCAAAACCATGTACTGAATCAGTTTCAGGGTAGCCAAGATCTAGTAATACCTGTACAAGTTCTTCTCTTTTAGTGTCATCAATATCAATATTAATTGTGCCTTGCTCAATGTTGACATCAACCTTGTCTGTATTAAAAGTTGAGGTTAGTTTTTTGGTGATGGTGCCTGCACAACCGCCACATTTGATGTTTTCAACAGTAATATTCATCGTATTCATTTTCCTTAGTTTTATAAGGTTATTATATCACTTTGATTTGATTATTTGAGTATCAGCTTGAGTAGCAAGTATGGTAAAATTTTCGAAGTTTTTAGCTCAGGAGTGTTTGGTGTCACAAGTTGCCTTATTAGCGTTGGAAGATGGTCAGATTTTTAAAGGAAAATCGATTGGTGCTAATGGCAATACTGTTGGTGAAGTGGTGTTCAATACTTCAATGACAGGCTATCAAGAAATCTTAACTGACCCTTCTTATGCACAACAAATCGTTGCGCTAACTTATCCTCACATCGGTAATACCGGTACTAATTCAGTTGATGAAGAATCTGGAAAAATTTATGCTTCAGGTTTAATTATTCGCGACTTGCCATTAATGTTAAGCAACTGGCGCAATGAATTGCCATTAGATGAATATTTATCTTCTAATAATGTGGTGGCGATTAGTGATATTGATACGCGTGCGTTAACACGTCACTTGCGTGAGCACGGCTCACTGAAGGGTTGTATTTTTACCGGTGATAATATTGATGAGGCAGCGGCAGTTGCTAAAGCCCAAGCTTTTGCTGGTTTAAAAAACATGGACTTAGCCAAAGTTGTATCAACGACTAAGCAATATGATTTTAACGATGGTTCTTATTCGTTAGAAAGTGGTAAATTTGCCTCGCTTGATAAAAAATTTAAAGTTGTTGTATACGACTATGGCGTTAAGAAAAACATTTTAAGAATGCTGGTTGATCGCGGTTGTGATTTAACGGTGGTTAATGCACAAACACCAGTAGCTGATGTGTTAAAAATGAATCCTGATGGTGTGTTTTTATCCAATGGCCCGGGTGATCCTGAGCCATGTGATTATGCGATTAACAACATTCAAACTTTATTAGAAAACAACATGCCAATGTTTGGTATTTGTTTAGGACATCAATTATTGTCATTAGCAAGTGGCGCTAAAACCGAGAAAATGAAATTTGGTCACCATGGTGCAAACCATCCTGTGCAAGATCTTGGTACTAAACAAGTAATGATTACTTCACAAAATCACGGTTTTGCTGTGGCAGAGGGCGATATGCCAAATACATTAGAAGTAACACATCGATCGTTATTTGACAATTCTATTCAAGGTGTTAAAGTGGCAGGTAAACCCGCTTTTAGTTTTCAAGGGCACCCAGAAGCTTCGCCAGGTCCGCATGATGTGAGCGGCCTGTTCGATACATTTATCCAGGAGATGCAACAATGAAAAAATTATTGATTAGCTTATTATTATCGACACTTAGTATTTCAACCATCGCTGAAGAAAATGTTGATCCATTTGAAGACGCCAATCGATCAATTTATGAATTTAACGATACCATTGATGATAATTTGTTAGAGCCGGTATCAAGAGCATACAAGGATCACGTGCCAGAAGTAGCGCAAGATGGTGTCAGTAACTTCTTTGGTAATTTACGTGATGTCACTACATTGGCTAATCAAATTTTACAATTTAAACCAGTAGAAAGTGCTGAAACATTTGGCCGTATTTTGGTCAATTCAACTATTGGCCTTGGTGGTTTGTTTGATGTGGCATCCGATATGGATCTTACTACCGAAAATGAAGACTTTGGCCAGACTATGGCAGTCTGGGGTGTAGAAGAAGGTCCTTATGTGGTGATTCCATTATTAGGTCCATCAACCGTGAGAGATGGTACTGGCGTTTATGTTGATTTGACATCACCTGCAAATATGGTGAATGAGATGAATGATATTGGTTTTGTTAGTGCAAGCGCAATGAATATTATCGATAAGCGTGTGGAAT
>CAZKWW010000139.1:0-2906 GCA_964556635.1 uncultured Candidatus Ruthturnera sp. | reverse complement strand
AAAAGCACATGATCGCTTAACCACACAGATGAAATCAGTGGGTGAGGTGATGGCCATGGGTTCAACTTTCCAAGAGTCTTTACAAAAAGCACTACGTGGTTTAGAAACTGACAAATCTGGCTTGGATCCGATTGTTGATTTGAATGCGGATGATGCCAAAAACAAAATTAGATCTGAATGTATTTCAGCACGTGGCGATCGTATTTTTTATTTAGCTGATGCATTTAGACTAGGCATGAGCTTAGAAGAAGTATTTGATTTATCTAAAGTTGACCCTTGGTTTTTAGCGCAAATTGAAGATATTGTGTCAAGTGAAATGCAAGTCAGTGGCACGAGTGTTACTGATATTGATGCAGATGAATTGTTCGGATTAAAGCGTAAAGGTTTTTCTGATGCACGCTTAGCAGACTTGTTTTGCTGTAGTGAGTCTTCAGTACGTGAGCGTCGTAAAGCACTTAACATTAAGCCAGTATTCAAGCGTGTAGACTCTTGCGCAGCAGAGTTTGATACACAAACAGCTTACTTATATTCAACTTACCAACAACAATGTGAAGCCAATCCGACCGACAAGAAAAAAATCATGATTCTTGGTGGTGGCCCTAATCGTATTGGCCAAGGTATTGAATTTGATTATTGCTGTGTGCATGCTTCATTAGCCTTACGTGATGATGGCTATGAAACCATTATGGTGAATTGCAACCCTGAAACGGTTTCAACCGATTACGATATTTCAGATCGCCTGTATTTTGAACCGCTGACTTTAGAAGATGTTTTATCCGTGGTTGAGATCGAAAATCCAGACGGCATTATTGTGCATTACGGTGGCCAAACACCATTGAAGTTAGCAGATGCATTAGAGCAAAGCGGTGCAAAAATTATTGGCACTAGCCCTGATGCGATTGATCTTGCCGAGGATCGTGAGCGTTTCTCTAAAATGTTACAAGAGTTAGATTTAAAGCAACCACTCAACGGTACAGCGCGTTCACTAGAACAAGCGCAAGATATCGCTGATGCGATTGGCTTCCCACTGGTGGTAAGGCCTTCGTATGTGCTTGGTGGCCGTGCGATGGAAATCGTTTATGATAAAGAGAGTTTGGATCACTATATGCACACAGCGGTGCAAGTATCAAACGATTCTCCAGTATTATTAGATTCATTCCTTGATCATGCGATTGAGGTAGATATTGACGTCATTAGTGACGGCGAAGATGTAGTGATTGGCGGCATTATGCAGCACATTGAGCAAGCTGGCATTCATTCAGGCGATTCTGCCTGTTCATTACCACCTTATTCACTACCAAATGACGTACTAGATAAGATGCGTGCGCAAGTGATTGCCATGGCTAAAAAACTTAATGTGGTTGGTTTGATGAACACTCAGTTGGCTTATCAAGATGATGAAATTTATATTATTGAGGTTAATCCTCGTGCTTCACGCACCGTGCCATTTGTGTCAAAAGCCATTGGTGCGCCATTGGCTAATATTGCAGCAAGGGTTATGTCTGGCATGTCACTTAAAGAGCAAGGCTTCACATCAGAGATTATTCCAAAACACTTTAGTGTGAAAGAAGCGGTTTTCCCATTCAACAAGTTCTTAGGCGTGGATCCAATCCTCGGCCCTGAAATGCGCTCAACAGGTGAAGTGATGGGTGTGGGCGATGACTTTGCTTCGGCCTTTGATAAGGCGCAGCTAGCAGCCGGTGATCGTGCACCAGAAAGTGGTAAAGTGTTTGTGAGTTTACGCAAACTTGATCGTGATGATTTGGTTGATTTAGGCAAGCGCTTGGTTAAACAAGGCTTTAGCTTAGTAGCAACACGTAGTAACAAAGAAGCCTTGAGTGAAGCTGGTCTTGAGTGTGAAACAGTGAACAAAGTATCTGAAGGTTCGCCACATATTGTAGATATGATTAAAAATGATGACATCGACTTAATCATTAACTCTACTGAAGACACCCAAGGTGTTGAAGATGCAGCAGCGATTCGTTGCCAAGCTCTAGTACATAAGGTGCCTTTCACCACAACAGTGGCAGCAGCCTTTGCCATGTTGGATGGTTTAAAAACACACGAAAAAATTACCGTACGAACAGTACAATCATTAAATAGTTAGAATAGTATGGATAATATTCCAATGACCGTTGGTGGTGCAAAAGCACTAGAAGCAGAGCTTTTAAAACTCAAAGATGTTGATCGCCCCCGCATTGTAGAAGACATTGCTACCGCACGTGCACATGGTGATTTAAAAGAAAACGCTGAATACCATGCTGCCAAAGAAGAGCAAAGCTTTTGTGAAGGTCGCATTAAAGAAATTGAATCCAAGCTTTCACGCATGCAAGTGATTGATGTTACCAAGCTTAACCAAGATGGCCGTTGTGTTTTTGGCACTACCATCACACTTATGAACATCGAAGATGACAGTGAGATTACTTACCAAATCGTCGGTGAAGATGAAGCTGATATTGCGCTTAATAAAATCTCATGTCATTCGCCAATTGCCTCAGCACTAATGGGTAACGAAGAGGGTGAGGAAGTCACAGTGAGAGCGCCGAAGGGTGATATCGTATACGAAATCCTAGAAGTACAATATTTGTAAATATTTTTGCATTCTGCTTTGTTAGAATAATTTCTATTTTCAGTCATGTGCTAATTGCACACTCCTTCAAATATCTCTCATTCTGCCGCACAGAATACTAAAAATCTTTACAAATATACGCGTTTTGAAAATTTGTTAAATTTTTATAAAACAGAGTCTAAAGTCGTTAAAAATGATTAAATTTAAGCCTAAAATAGGCTAAATTCCTATAAAAGTTGTTAAAATTCAGTAACTTTTTAAGTTATTCTTAAAATTTCCTATTTTTTACAAGTATTTTTGCCTAATACAAGGCGCACGACAGATTGAACGAAGGAAT
>CAZKWW010000138.1:0-2950 GCA_964556635.1 uncultured Candidatus Ruthturnera sp. | reverse complement strand
GCTCACCTGCATAACCTCTAGCACCAGCAGAACCCTGCATGATTACTGGAGAGTTAGTCTTGTCTGCAGCTTCCATGATTGCATGCACCTGCTCCATATTGTTAACGTTAAACGCAGGCATTCCATAACCATTTTCTGCTGCGTGATCTAATAATTCCCTTAATGAAATCAACATATCTTTCTCCTTTCTTGTTTTACTATTTTAATAATTGGCATCACCAACATAAAGAATCTTCATCATGTTGGTTCCACCTGATTTGTCTTTGTACATTCCTTTGGTCAATACTACCAAATCTCCATCTTTTACAACCTCTTTTTTTATCAGTGTTTCAATCACCGTTTCATTTACTTGAGACCAATCATCAGCACTGGCCTTTTCAATGCCGCATGGATAAACACCACGATACAACGTTACTTTGCGCAATGTTTGCACATTATCACTCATTGCAAAAATTGAAATGTTTGAGCTCATTCTTGACATCCACATGGCTGTTTTTCCAGTTTCTGTCAATGCTACAACCACCTTAACACCTAAATGATTAGCTGCATACATAGAGCTCATGGCAATGGTTTCGTCAATTGCTTGGAAATTCTCATGTAAACGGTGATGAGAAGTTTTAGCAATTGGATTTTTTTCAGTTTCTAAACAAACATCATGCATGGTTTTAACTGCATTTTCAGGGTAGTCACCTGCTGCTGTTTCTGCAGATAGCATCACTGCATCGGTGCCATCCAATACGGCATTTGCCACGTCGAATACTTCAGCACGGGTTGGAATAGGATTGGTAATCATTGACTCTAGCATTTGTGTTGCTGTAATCACAATACGATCATTTGATCTGGCCAATTTGATCAAACGCTTTTGCTGTGCTGGCAATTGTGGATCACCAATCTCAACACCAAGATCACCACGGGCCACCATAATGCCGGCCGACTCTTCGATAATATCTACAATAATATCATTGGCTAAAGATTCAGCACGCTCAATCTTAGAAATAACGCCAGCATGTGCACCTGCTGCTGCTAATAAAGTTTTAGTTTCACGCACATCATCGCCATTCACTGGGAATGATAACGCCACATAATCAGCCTTAGCTTTGGCTGCAATTAAAATGTCTTTTTTGTCTTTTTCAGTCAACGCATTAGCTGACAAGCCACCACCACGAAGGTTAATGCCTTTCTTGTCTGACAAAGGCCCGCCCTGAGTAACTACCGTATTAATCTTGTTACCTTCAACACTGGTTACTTCTAAAACAACCTTGCCATCATCTAACAATAGAACATTGCCAGATTTAACTTCTTGAGGTAGCGTCTTATAAGCAATACCAACAGATTCTTGGTTGCCAGAATCTTCATCCATATCAGCATCCAAAGTAAAAGAATCACCATTATTAAGCTGAATCTTTATACCGTCTTTGAATGAAGCAATACGAATTTTTGGACCTTGTAGATCCATCAAAACACCAACATACGTATGATTAGCTTGCGCCCATTCACGTACCGCTTTTACACGGCCTAAATGTTCTTCTTCACTACCATGTGAAAAGTTAATGCGAACCACATTCACGCCCGCGGCTAGAATGCTTTCTAATACACCTTCTTTATCCGTTGCCGGACCAAGTGTTGCTAATATTTTGGTTCTTCTTGCCAAGTTTTACTCCGCTGCTCTTTGTTCTAAAATTTCTACTGCTGGTAATTTTTTGCCTTCTAAAAATTCTAAGAATGCACCACCGCCGGTCGAAATATAACTAACCTTACTTTCGATATCATACTTATCAACTGCCGCTAATGTATCACCACCACCTGCAATTGAGAATGCATCAGATTCAGCGATCGCCATACCTAATGTTTTAGTACCATCGGCAAATTGATCAAATTCAAATACGCCGACTGGGCCATTCCAAACAATCGTACCTGCATTTTTCATAATGTCTGCTAGTTGTTGTGCAGATTCAGGGCCAACGTCAAAAATCATATCATCATCAGACACCTCTGAACTGGCCATCGTTGTCGCCTGTGCAGTTTCTGAAAACTCCTTGCCACAAACCACATCAGTCGGTACTGGGATTTCACAATCTTCCATTAATTTTTTCGCTGTTGGGATTAAATCATCTTCGCAAAGTGATTTACCAACATTATGACCTTGTGCTGCAATAAAAGTATTCGCAATACCGCCACCAACAACCAGCTGGTCAACAATCTTAGATAAAGACTCTAATACGGTTAATTTAGTAGATACTTTAGAGCCACCGACAATCGCCACCATTGGGCGTTTAGGGTTGTCCAATGCTTTACCTAATGCTTCTAACTCGCCTGATAATAATGGGCCAGAACAAGCAACCGGTGCATACTTAGCCACACCATGAGTTGACGCTTGTGCACGGTGCGCTGTACCAAACGCATCCATCGCAAAAATATCACACATTGCTGCCATGCGCTTAGATAGGTCGTCGTCATTTGACATCTCGCCTACATTAAAACGTACGTTTTCACAAAGCACAACGTCACCGTCATTCATGTCAACACCATCTAACCAGTTAGTTTCTAAACGCACATTAACGCCTAATAACTCTGTTAAACGATCAGCAACGGGCTGTAAAGTAAATTCATCACTCGCCTCGCCCTCAACTGGACGACCACGGTGTGACATTAACATCACTTTAGCGCCTTGTTTCATCGCCATTTCAATGGTTGGTAATGAAGCCTTAATTCGCTTATCACTAGTAACCACTGATAAATTTATAACTGACATTACAACCTCTAATTCTATAAATATTTTGATATTTTAAAAAAACAAAAATCCAAACTGCTTGTTTGGAGTTGTTGCTTTATATTGTCGACTAATGAAGGTTTTTATCAAAACCTGCAATATTTAAAATACAAACTCGACTATTTAAAAACGGCCCGCAAGCGGGCCGAGATTTTGGTTAATTAAGCAATATGCTCAACT
>CAZKWW010000137.1:0-2989 GCA_964556635.1 uncultured Candidatus Ruthturnera sp. | reverse complement strand
TGATTTTCTACTAGGTAGTCGTTTTTTTTATTCTCCTCAAGTTTAGTTAGGCGGCTACCTCCTCCTCAAGATTTAAGCGCTTTAGGCAGCCATAATAACAACATGCGAGCGTTTTGCAACACTATCATTAAAGCGTAATTTTATAATATACTAATTAAAGGTCAGAATTGACCTTAAGCCTATCGTAACAAGGCTTAATGCAGGAGTTCTGGAGAGATGTAGTCTTGTTTGGAAGGCTGCAGGGTTTCTTGGATAAGTAATGTACCCATGCGCACGAACTCGATAATTTCACTTAGGTCTTGTGCGTTTTGTTCGTTATCGAGCACATCGACATCGAGTTTAGATATTTCACTAAAGTCTTTGATCATTTCTAGTACGTCTTCATCGTTGGTAGAAATTTTTTGTAGGCCTAGCCCCACCAAGAAACCTTGGCACCATTGAATAAGGGTATCGGCTTGCTCTCTTAGTGTGCAACTCTCATCAGCAATCAGCAACTGAAAATTTAGGGTTGCATCACCGAGTTGTGACAATGTGTTGTTATAGATTTGTGCAAGTTGTTCGTGGGCGGCTTTTTCATTGAGATTATTAAAGTCAATACTGACTAAAACCTCATTGAGCCAATCATCAAGTGCAAGATCGGGCCTAACACAGGCAAAACCACATAAGATGCCATGCGCACTAGCAATAGTGTCGTCAGTATTTAAAGGGTGTAGGACGTTTTTAACTTCGTCGTAGTCAATTAGATTGTCCATGATTAAGACTTACCAGCCAAGATTTCCATTGCCGCCATACGTACAGCGATGCCGTTGGTCACTTGTTGCAAGATGACAGATTGATCGCCATCAGCAACAGAAGAGTCGATCTCTACACCACGATTAATTGGGCCTGGATGCATGACAATGGCATCTGGTTTTGCTAGTGCTAGGCGTTCTGCTGTTAGGCCGTAACCATCAAAATACTCCTGTTCGTTGGGGATATCAGCCTCTAGCATGCGTTCTTTTTGTAGGCGTAATACGATTACCACGTCGCAATCTTTTAGGCCGGCTTGGATATCGTCAAAACATTTAACTGTAGCGCAGCGCTCAGAGCCATATTGTAAACCGGTTGGTGCAATTAAGCGTATGTCTGTTGTGCCTAGGGTTTTAAGCGCTTGAATACCTGAGTGTGCGACACGTGAATGAACAATGTCACCGACAATGGCCACTGATAAATTTTCAAAATTTTGTTTGTGTTGGCGAATGGTGAGCATGTCTAATAAAGCTTGTGTTGGGTGGGCATTAACCCCATCGCCAGCATTAAGGATAGAAATGCCTTGTAAATTTTCAGCTACGTGGTGCGGCAACCCATTTTGTTTGTGGCGAATAACAAACATGTCGATTTGCATGGCTTTAAGCGTATGCATAGTATCGAGTAGTGATTCGTTTTTCTTGGTGGCTGAGTTGGCTAAGTCAACGTTAATAATGTTAGCGCTGGTGCGTTTGCCTGCAATCTCAAACGTATTTCGAGTACGAGTTGATGGCTCAAAGAACAAGTTAGCCACACTCATGTCGTCAAGTGCTTTGGATTTTTTTAGATTGCCAGCTTCATCAATGAGGCCATCGGCAATATCAAGAATGTGAGTTAAATGGTTTTTGGAAAGGCCTTCAAGACCTAATAAATGGATTAGTTTGCCCTCGGGGCTAAGTTGAACATCGTTGCTAATCAAATCTTTTTTCATTTAACCATGTTTGCAATATTAACTGTGCTGAGCGCTTATCAACTTCACCGCGTTCGGCATTTGGATGATAATGGTTGTATTTTAGTTGGTTTTTGGCATCAGATGAGGATAAATACTCATCAATCATTTCAGTTTTGATATTAAAGCGTTTTTCTAGCTTTCTGGCAAATGATTTGGCGATAAAAGTCATTTCTTGTTCTTTGCCGTCTTGGTCAAAGGGTAAACCAACAATAAATACATCAACATCGTGCGCATTAATGATTTGATCAAAGCCTTCCCAATTGGTTGAACCGTTTTTATGATGAGTAACCACCTCAATGCCACTGGCTTGCAGCGTTAAACTATTAGCAATGGCAACACCGGTACGCTTGGTGCCAACGTCGAAACCCAGATAAGTTTTAACACTCATGGGGTTTGTAGCTGTTGTAACAATTGATAGCCGACATAACCATCAATCGGCAAGTTATTGGCGCGCTGATATTGACGTGTGGCATTACGAGTTTTAGGGCCGGAAATGCCGTCGGGTTCGCCGGTATCAAAACCCAATTGATTGAGTGAGGTTTGTATAAATTTAATATCATCACGGCTCAAAGAAGGTTCGGCAATTGGCTCAGCAAATAATTTGCGTGTACCAGCAAGACGATCAGACAAGTGACCGACAGATAGAGCATAGAGAATTGAATGATTCCACTTAAGGATTGCACGGAAATTACGATAAGCCAAAAAAGCCGGGCCGTTATAGCCCATCGGCAATATTAATGAGGCGTTCATGGTAGAGCTTGGCAAATCTTCATTGGTTGCTGTGCGTACGCCGAGTGCCTGCCATTCATTGACGGTTTTTTGGGTGCTTAGGTTGGCCAGTTGATAGTCAAAATTGTCTGGAATGGTGACTTCACGCCCCCAGCGTTCGCCTCGATACCAGCCAATTTTTTGTAAAAAGTTGGCAGCACTGGCAAAGATATCGGCTTTGTTATCCCATAGGCCAATCTTGCCATCACCATCGGCATCAACGCCGTAAGCGGCAACATTGGTTGGCATAAATTGCACATTACCCATTGCGCCCGCCCATGAGCCTTGGGCATCTACTGGGATCTTGTTGTCATCAATCAGTTTGAGTAAGGTTAATAGTTGCTCGGTAAAGAAGGCTGAGCGTCTTTCATCAAAACTCAGAGTCGCCAAAGATTGAACCAAATTTAAATCACCTGTATTGTTGCCATAGTTGGTTTCCAAGCCCCAAAAGGCAACAATAATGTGTGGCGGCACCCCGTATTT
>CAZKWW010000136.1:0-2994 GCA_964556635.1 uncultured Candidatus Ruthturnera sp. | reverse complement strand
GGCTTGTTGCCTGATTGGATTAATGAATCGATTAATTTAAGACGTTTATTGTATTTCTTAAGCTTGGTTTGAGACTTAGTGTTTAAGCTGTCTTCACGCAAGTTAGCGGCTTCTTTTTCAAGCTGCATTTCTTTTAAAACGTCTTGGATTGCTTCTGCACCCATTTTTGCTTCAAACTCGTCATCACCGTATTCATCCAATGCATCAAAATACATTTCTTCGGTTAATAATTGCTTATGAACCAATGGTGTAGAACCAGGATCTGTAACCAGGAAGGCTTCAAAATACAGTACACGCTCAATGTCTTTGAGCGTCATATCCATCAACAAACCTAGACGTGATGGCAGTGACTTCAAGTACCAAATGTGCGCCACTGGTGCGGCCAAATCGATATGACCCATACGTTCACGACGTACTTTAGATAGGGTTACTTCAACGCCACATTTTTCACAAACAACGTTACGGAACTTCATGCGCTTGTATTTACCACACAAACACTCAAAGTCTTTCATTGGGCCAAAAATCTTAGCACAGAACAAACCTTCTCTTTCAGGTTTGAAGGTACGGTAGTTGATGGTTTCAGGTTTTTTAACCTCACCATATGACCATGAACGAATCTTCTCAGGAGAAGCTAGTCCAACACGAATCGCATCAAAATCTTGTTCTTTATTTTGCTGTTTTAAAATTTCTAATAAATCTTTCATCGGATTCTCCTAATTAGTGTTGCTCAAGTTCAACATCAATACCTAACGAACGGATCTCTTTGACCAATACGTTAAATGATTCTGGCATGACTGACTCAGTTAAGTTAACACCATCAACAATACTCTTGTACATCTTCGCACGACCAGCAACATCATCTGACTTCACGGTTAGCATTTCACGTAATGTGTGTGCTGCACCGTAAGCCTCTAATGCCCAAACCTCCATCTCACCGAAGCGCTGACCACCAAATTGTGCTTTACCACTAAGCGGCTGTTGCGTTACTAATGAGTAAGGACCGGTTGAACGAGCGTGCATCTTGTCATCTACTAAGTGATTAAGCTTAAGCATATGCATGTAACCAACCGTTACTGGACGATCAAACGGCTCACCCGTACGACCATCATACAACTGCTCTTGACCAGACTCTGGAAGACCAGCAAGCTTGAGTAATGACTTAATGTCTTCTTCTTTAATGCCGTCAAATACTGGTGTTGCCATTGGCACACCTTCACGTAAGTTGTTAGCTAACTCGATGATTTCTTCGTCGGTAAATGAAGCCAGTTCTTCTTGCTTACCGTAAGAGTTATAAACCTTATCTAAGAAGTCTCTGATTTCTTTAACCATCTCGGCACGTTTTTCATCCAACATAGCGGCAATCTTAAAGCCTAAGCCTTTTGCTGCATAACCTAAATGAACCTCTAATACCTGACCAACGTTCATACGCGATGGCACACCTAATGGGTTAAGCACCACATCAACGGTTGAACCGTCTTCTAGGTAAGGCATATCTTCAATTGGAGATACGCGTGAAATAACACCCTTGTTACCGTGACGTCCAGCCATCTTATCACCCACTTGAAGGGTCTTACGTGTTGCCACGTAAACTTTAACCATCTTCATCACACCTGGTGGTAATTCTGCACCTTCGTCAATCTTAGCGCGTTCATTTTCAAAGAACTTATCAAACTCAACTTGCTTGGCTTTAGCTTGTTTAACTAATGCTGCTACTTCTTTATTGACAGCGGCATCTTCAACCTTAAGCTTGGCAATATCTGCATTGTCAAGTTTCTTCATTAGTTTGGCATTTAGTTTCTCACCAGCTTTGATATCACCAACCGTTTTGGTTAATGCATTACCAGAAAGTTTTAAACGGATACGACGGTAAATATCGCTGTCAATAATGCCGAACTCATCGTCAATGTCTTTTCTAATTTTTGCTAAACGCTCTTCATCAATACTAATGGCTCTTGCGTCTTTTTCAACGCGGTCACGAGTAAAGACTTGTACGTCAATAACCACACCTGACTTTGATGCACCAATACGTAGTGAAGAATCTTTAACGCTGTTGGCCTTCTCACCAAAGATAGCGCGCAATAATTTCTCTTCTGGAGAAAGTACAGTTTCGCTCTTAGGGGTTACTTTACCTACTAAGATGTCACCACCTTTAACACGAGCACCAACATAAACCACACCAACTTCGTCTAATTTAGCTAAAGCAGACTCACTAACATTTGGGATATCTGCTGTAATTTCTTCAGGACCTAATTTAGTATCTCTAGCCATAACCTCAAACTCTTCAACATGAATTGATGAATAACGATCTTCTTGTACGACTCTTTCTGAAATTAAAATTGAGTCCTCAAAGTTATAACCATTCCAAGGCATGAAAGCAATTTTCATGTTTTGACCTAACGCCAACTCACCTAAATCAGTTGATGGGCCATCAGCCAATACATCGCCTGCAGCAACCTTATCACCTGTGTTTACCAAAGGTTTTTGGTTAATACAAGTATTTTGGTTAGAGCGTGAGTACTTAGTTAGATTGTAAATATCAACACCTAGCTCACCAGCCTTAGCTTGCTTGGAATCAACGCGAATAACAATACGTGATGCATCCACCGCCTCAACCACACCGCCATGTTTTGCGGTAACACAAACACGAGAATCGGTTGCAACCACACGCTCAATACCGGTACCCACCAATGGCTTTTCAGCGCGTAGTGTTGGTACTGCTTGACGCTGCATGTTTGAACCCATCAATGCACGGTTTGCATCATCATGCTCTAAAAATGGGATAAGTGAAGCAGACACACTTACAATTTGATTAGGAGATACATCTGTATAATCAAGCTCTTCTCTTGTAACTAATGGAAAATTTTCACCATTTCTTGTACGGATATATTCACTTAATTCGCCAGATTTTTTACTTAATCCTTCTGTTGCAGGTGCAATAAATGACCGTTCTTCTTCATCCGCACTCAAATATGAGACAGTATCTTTGGGATACAT
>CAZKWW010000135.1:0-2996 GCA_964556635.1 uncultured Candidatus Ruthturnera sp. | reverse complement strand
TACTTGATGCAATTTCATCCTTGCCACTGCTTGAGGTTGAGCTATCTTCAATGGTAAAGGAGTTAGCGCCAATGTGCACAACATCGCCAACCTTGCGCACCATGTTATTACCTGATGAATCTTTTAAAGTGGTTACGGTAAGGTTGCCGTTAATAGTAACTTCACCACTAGAAAAATCACCATGAATTAGTGGTGATGCAGTATCGCCATTGGAGATGTATAGCTTGTTGGATCCAGTTTCATTGTAGCCAGCTTTATGTCCAATGAATACATTGTTTGATCCTGTGGCGTTGGTATAGCCAGCGCGATAACCAATCGCAGTATTGCTATCACCATTAGCACTATTTAGTGTGCCGTTGCCGTTGGATACATTGTATGACCCGGTAGTGTTAGCCAATTGCGCATCATCACCAATAGCGGTGTTAAACCCGCCGGTGGTGTTGGCCTTCATGCTTTGGTTGCCAAAAGCTGTATTGTTAGACCCGGTGGTGTTGTAACGCAGTGCGTAATTACCACTCGCGGTATTATCAGAGCCTGATGTATTATCTCGCATGGCGTAGTTACCTAGTGAAGTGTTGTCATTACCCGATGAATTCGAGCGCATCGAATAGTTACCGACTGCGGTATTTTTATCACCGGTGGTATTGTCAGATAGGGTGTAATTACCAATAGAAGTGTTGCTGATTCCGGTGGTATTATCTTGCAAGGCATAGTTGCCCACTGCGGTATTTTTATCCCCCGTGGTATTGTATTTGAGCGACTCAAAGCCCACAGCAGTGTTGTCATCACCTGTGGTGTTGTAGCGTAGAGCGTAACTGCCAATAGCGGTATTTTGCTTGCCAGTGGTATTATTTCGCAAACCAAAATAACCTACAGCAGTGTTATTGAGGCCTGTGGTATTACTCTTCATTGCCGAGTCGCCAACTGCTACATTTTTAGTTCCAGAGGTATTATTAAGTAGAGCATTAGTGCCAGTAGCGGTGTTGTCTGCAAAGAGTGAGGTTGAAAGAAGAAAGGTGAATAAAAATATTGGTTTCATTGCTGTCTCTAAGTTTTTTAAAGAGACAAGTATAGTTTTTTATTAACTATTTATTTCTACGATTTTTGAAAAAATTTTGAAGTAGATTTTTGCATTCATCGGCAAGTACGCCACCTTGAATTTCAATCGCATGATTAAAGCACTCACTAGTAGATAGGTCTTGGCAAGAACCGCAAACCCCTGTTTTTTCATCATAAGCGCCAAATACAACTCTCGATATACGTGCATGAATCATCGCGCCTAGGCACATAGTGCAAGGCTCTAAGGTCACATATAAGGTTGTATTAGGTAGGCGATAATTATTTAGTTTTTCACCTGCTTTGCGCAATAGTTGAATCTCTGCATGGGCAGTTGGGTCATTATTGGTAATTGGTTGATTATGCGCACTAGTAATCAGTTGATCATCTTGTACTAATACTGCACCTACCGGCACCTCATCTATTTTTTCAGCAAGCCTTGCTTGTTGAATTGCTAATTCCATCCATTTTTCATGAAGTTTATTCATATGCCAGAACTATAATGCCAGCTTTAAGGGGTACAGAAAGTGGTGTATTTTTTGCTTAAAAATAAGGAGAATAGTAAATCTATTTGACGAATTTTTAAGTGAAAAAGACGCTGCTTTATGCATTCCTTATTCCCACTCAATGGTTGCTGGCGGCTTACCTGATATATCGTACACTACGCGAGAAACGCGCGTGATTTCATTCATGATGCGGTTTGAAACAAAATCTAAGAAATCATACGGTAATCTTGCCCAACGAGCGGTCATAAAGTCGATGGTTTCAACAGCGCGTAGTGCCACTACATAATCATAGCGACGCTCATCGCCGGTAACGCCGACTGATTTGATCGGTAAAAATACGGTGAATGCCTGATTAACCTTATCGTACAAGTCATGGTTGTAAAGCTCCTCCATAAAGATTGCATCAGCTTCGCGCAGAATATTGGCATATTCTTCTTTGACTTGCCCTAAGATGCGTACGCCAAGACCGGGGCCTGGGAATGGGTGACGATACAGCATGTGTGCAGGAATACCAAGCTTTACACCAATGGTACGCACTTCATCTTTAAAGAGTTCTTTAAGCGGTTCAACCAATTCAAATTGAAGGTCATCGGGCAAGCCCCCAACATTATGGTGTGATTTAATCACTTTTGCTTTGCCAGAGGCAGCACCGGCCGATTCGATTACATCAGGGTAAATAGTGCCTTGTGCTAAGAATTTAATATCATCAAGATCTCTGGCTTCTTCTTCAAACACCTCAATAAACGCACCACCAATAATTTTTCTTTTGTTTTCAGGGTCGGCTTCATTAGCCAAAGCATTGAAAAATTTCTTTTGAGCATTGGCACGAATAACTTTCACGCCCATATTATCAGCAAAGGTTTGCATTACTTCATCGCCTTCGTTAAGACGGAGCAAGCCGTTATCCACAAACACGCAAGTGAGTTGGTCGCCAATAGCTTGATGAAGTAGTGCGGCCACCACTGAGGAATCAACACCACCTGATAAGCCTAAGAGTACATTGCCATCACCGATTTGGTCTTTAAGGTTTTGCACAAGATCAGTAATGATATTTTCAGTGGTCCAGTTTTTTTCACAGCCACAAATACCGCTTACAAACCGATCTAGGATATGTTTTCCTTGCTTGGTATGTGTGACCTCTGGGTGAAACTGCAGGCCGTAGTAATGCCTATCACTATTGGCAAAGCCGGCAATCGCACAATTATCGGTTGAGGCAATTAGTTTAAAACCTTGAGGTAGTTCATTAACTTCAATGCCGTGACTCATCCACACGTCGAGCAGCGCATTGCCTTTAGCATGTGTGTCATCACGTAGGTC
Organism: uncultured Candidatus Ruthturnera sp.; assembly: GCA_964556635.1. Classification (GTDB taxonomy): domain Bacteria; phylum Pseudomonadota; class Gammaproteobacteria; order PS1; family Pseudothioglobaceae; genus Thioglobus_C. Next base: position 117 of record CAZKWW010000135.1, on the reverse strand, counting down.
TGTAAATAATGCACAGACATCGTCTTCACATTTGATCTGTGCAAAGCCGTATTCATGTTTATCAGCTGAACTGGCCTAGCCGCCGAGCTGCATTGCCATGGTTTGCATGCAGTAGCA
>CAZKWW010000134.1:371-3028 GCA_964556635.1 uncultured Candidatus Ruthturnera sp. | reverse complement strand
GATAACGTGAAGATGGATGTTGAGCTTCTATCGCCGATTGCGATGGATGATGGCTTAAGATTCGCGATTAGAGAAGGTGGCCGTACTGTTGGTGCGGGTGTTGTATCTAAGGTGACGGATTAAGATAATTAGTTGATTAAAGACCGAAGGTTTCTTGTATAATCTTCGGTTTTTCGTTTGAAAAGTTAGATAGGCAAATAATAGGATTTAAGGCACATGAGCAATCAAAATATTAGAATTAAATTAAAAGCATTTGATCATCGTTTAATCGACAAATCAGCGCTTGAGATTGTAGAAACAGCTAAGCGCACTGGCGCTAGTGTAAGAGGTCCAATCCCTTTACCGACTAAGAAAGAACGTTTTACTGTACTAACTTCTCCGCACGTTAATAAGAAGGCGAGAGACCAGTACGAATTAAGAACATACATTAGATTAATGGATGTTATTAGCCCAACAGATAAGACAGTTGATGCACTAATGAAATTAGATTTAGCAGCAGGTGTAGACGTAGCAATTAAGCTTAACTAAGAAAGAAACAGTAATTTAGGAATAAGATCATGGCAATTGGTTTAGTAGGACAAAAATTAGGAATGACACGCATCATGTCTGACGATGGCTCAGCGACGCCAGTCAGTGTGATTAAAATTGAACCTAATCGTGTTGTTCAAACAAGAACAATGGAAGTAGATGGTTACAGTGCAGTTCAAGTCACTACCGGTGCTAAAGTTAATAAAAAAGGTGAAGCGAAAATTCGTCGTGTTTCATCAGCTACTAAGGGTCATTATGCCAAAGCCTCACAAGAGATTGGTTTAGGTCTTTGGGAATTCACAGCAGACGCCGACGAAATTGGCGATGCAACAAGTTTTGATTTATCTATGTTTGGTGCAGGTCACTATATTGACGTAACAGGCCAATCAAAAGGTAAAGGTTATCAAGGTGGTGTCAAGCGTCACAACTTCTCAATGCAAGATGCAACACATGGTAACTCAATCTCTCATAGAGCACTGGGTTCTACTGGTCAGTGTCAAGAGCCTGGCCGAGTATTTAAAGGTAAGAAAATGGCGGGTCACATGGGTGATGAGCAAGTTACCGAAGAATGTTTAGAAGTGGTCAGAGTAGACAGTGACAGAAACTTATTATTAGTAAAAGGTGCGATCCCTGGCGCTAAAAGTGGTTTTGTTAAAGTTATATTATCTGCTAAGAAAGACAAAGTTAACAGCGGTGTTAGCAAACAAATTCAAGAGCAAAAAGATGCGCAATTAGCACAAGAAGAAGAGGCTAAGGCAGCGGCAGCAGCTGAAAAAGCAGCAGCAAAAGAAGCGAAGAATGCAGCGTCAGCTGATGTTGAAGATAACGCAGCAGCGCCAGAGGCTGAAACGGAATAAATAAGGTTTTAAGATGAAATTAAAAGTATTAAATGTAAGCACAAATAAGTCCACTTCTGCAGAAGTTGCGGATACTATTTTTGCAAGAGACTTTAACCAATCATTGGTTCACCAAGTAACGACAGCTTATATGTCTTCTGGTCGCCAAGGCTCTAAAGCACAAAAAAATCGTGCTGCCGTTAGTGGTGGTGGTAAAAAACCTTGGGCTCAAAAAGGTACAGGTCGAGCACGTGCAGGTACATCTCGTGGCCCTATTTGGCGTTCAGGTGGTGTGACATTTGCAGCACAGCCTCGTTCTTATGTACAAAAAGTTAACAAGAAAATGTACAAAGGTGCAATCAGTGTTATTTTTTCTGAGTTGGCTCGTACAGATCGTTTAAAAGTTGTTAAAGATTTCGAAGTTAAAGATGCAAAAACTAAAAACGTAACTTCATTGCTTAAGGCGCTAGATGTTAAAGACGCTTTGTTGATGACAGATGAGTTAGACGAAAATTTATATCTTTCTTCACGTAATTTATACCATGTTGGTGTTTGTGATACACAGAGCATCGATCCAGTTAGCTTAATTGGTTATGAAAATGTTGTCATAACAGAAGCAGCGTTGAAAAAAGTTGAGGCAATGTTATGAATCAAGAAAAAGTATTAAAAACCTTATTAGCGCCGATTGTTTCTGAGAAAACAACCATGTTGTCAGCGCATAATCAATATGCATTTAAAGTGCGTTCTGATAGCAATAAAAAAGAAATTAAAGCAGCGGTTGAAACATTGTTTGGTGTGACTGTACTGAATGTTACCACTTCTAATGTTAAAGGCAAAATTGGTCGTCGTGTTAATTGGAAAAAGGCAATGGTTAAATTGTCTGAAGGCCAAATGATTGACGTTAGCGCATCTTAAAGAGAAAGGATTATGGCACAAGTAATTAAAAGAAAACCAACCTCACCCGGCAGAAGATTTGTTGTTAGTGTTGTAGATAAAGATCTGCACAAAGGTGCGCCTTATGCGCCACTAACTCAGAGCAAAAACAGAATCCACGGTCGTAATAACCGCGGTAAGATTACCGTTCGTCATAAAGGTGGTGGTCATAAGCGTCGTTACAGAACAATTGACTTTAAACGTATTAAAGACGATATCCCTGCAACGGTTGAGCGTATTGAATATGATCCTAATCGCAGTGCCAATATTGCGCTAGTTTTATATGCAGACGGTGAGCGTACTTATATTATTGCGCCAAACGGTTTAAAAGTAGCTGATACAGTTGTTTCAGGTAGCTCT
>CAZKWW010000134.1:0-320 GCA_964556635.1 uncultured Candidatus Ruthturnera sp. | reverse complement strand
GATTCATTGTATTGAGCTTAAGCCAGGCAAAGGCGCACAAATGGCGCGTAGTGCAGGTACTTCAGCACAATTAATTGCAAAAGAAGGTACTTATGTAACACTTAGATTACGCTCTGGTGAGGTACGTAAAGTATTGGCTGATTGTCGTGCGACGATTGGTGAAGTATCTAAGAAAGAACACAGTTTAAGAAAATTAGGTAAAGCTGGTGCAACACGTTGGAGAGGTGTTAGACCTACCGTTCGTGGTGTTGTGATGAATCCAGTAGATCACCCACATGGTGGTGGTGAAGGTAAAACTAGTGGTGGTCGTCATCCAGTTT
>CAZKWW010000133.1:2069-3029 GCA_964556635.1 uncultured Candidatus Ruthturnera sp. | reverse complement strand
ACAACTGGCACAATGCACAAATAACACAGATAAGGCACTTGTAATCTATCTTGAAGGCGACTTGGGTGCAGGCAAGACCACACTTGCTCGAGGTTTTATTCAAAGTTTTGGTTTTGATCGCGTCAAAAGCCCGACTTACGCTTTGGTAGAAAGCTATGAAAATAATATTATCAGTATTCACCATTTTGACTGCTACCGCCTTAGCGACCCAGAAGAGCTTGACTATATCGGCATACGTGATTACCTTGGCCCTAATCACATTCAATTGATTGAATGGCCAGCATTGGGTAAAGGGGTTATTGCGCCAGCTGATCTAAGCATCTCACTCAGTGGTATTAATGAACAAAGAACCTTGTCAATAACCGCCCACACACCTATAGGCGAGCAACTACTTCAATGCGTCAATTCCTAATCGTTTGCCTGAGTTGGTTATATTTATTAAGCCCTGCTCACGCTGAAGAAAAAACCACACTTCATGATTTTCGTTTTTGGACATCGCCCGAACGTACTCGCATTGTTATCGATGTTGAGAAAGGTATTAAATATCAAGTTAATACCAAAGACAATAAAATCAACCTAACCATTAATAATGCAAAACTATTACGTGAAACTTACGACAAATTATTTTACCAAGATCAGCGCATTGTAAAAACACGGCTAAAACGCAAAAAAGATAAACTGCATTTTTTAATCACCACCTCAAAACCTTATCAAGTCAAAAGCTATACTTTAAACCCCAACCAAAAATACAAACACCATCGCTTAGTGCTTGATTTATACGGTCAACAAACTGCCACCGCTTCAGCTAAAAAACCGAAAAAATCAGTTAAGAAAATTCCTGCTAAAACTACAAAGGTTAACGAGCTCTCTGGCCTGAATTTTCCGTATGCGACCAAGCTGTCTCGCTTTTCCCTGGCCACCGTCATGGACCAGATTTGGAGGTGTTTTCCCGTCAACCCG
>CAZKWW010000133.1:0-2059 GCA_964556635.1 uncultured Candidatus Ruthturnera sp. | reverse complement strand
ATTACGCCGGCTAAAAAACCGAAAAAATCAGTTAAGAAAACACCTTCTAAAACCACAAAAAAGATCATCCTGATTGATGCGGGACATGGCGGAGAAGATCCGGGCGCTATTGGCTATCAACGCACTAAAGAAAAACACATCACCCTTCAAATTGCTAAAAAATTAGCCAAAAAAATCAATCAAACCAAAGGCATGGAAGCTATTCTTACCCGCAAAGGCGACTACTATGTCAGCTTAACCAATCGCATTAAAATCGCCCAAGTAAATAACGCCTCGCTATTTATTTCTATTCACGCAGATGCCGTTAAACGCACAAGTGCAAAAGGCGCCTCAGTCTACACATTATCAAGGCGCGGTGGCTCCACTAAGTTTGCCAAACGTCTAGAACAATCACAAAATACTGTTGATCAATTTGGTGGCATTGAAACTCTGGTAGAAGGAGATCAACATCTGAATAAAATTTTATGGGATTTTTCTAGAAAAGACCGAAACACCCAAAGTCAAAAACTTGGAGAGAAAATCTTACAGCAAATGAGTAAGATTGGCTATTTACACAAGAAAACTCCACAAAAAGCTGGCTTTGTTGTGCTTAAAACACCTGCCATTCCTTCAATTTTAGTCGAAACTGCTTTCATCTCCAACCCTCAAGAAGAAAAGCGTTTAAATAACGCCAAAGAGCAAGACAAAATTGCCAAAGCTATCTATCAAGGCATCTTAAACTACTACAAATAGCCCATTTATAAAATTTCCGAAATTTTGCACAGATTGATATGCTTGACTAACAAAAACCTTAAAAAGGCTATCTTTTAAGCTTAAAAACGCTATTTTTGATAGTTACTTGTTAAGGTTTTTGGTTTTTTAGCAGTCATTTTAAAAATTTGCTAAATTTTTTAGATACTATATCTAAAAAAAATAAAAAACTAGACTAAGATTTACTCGGCGCTTGTTCCTCTTCAGGTGGCTCATAATTAGGATCGTTAGGATTCATAAAGATAAAGCCATAACCATTTTCAGTATCAATCTCGTCAAAATCAACCACCATACCTTCTAGCAATTCTTTTTGCGAGTAAGCCAATACATACTCAATACCGTTAGATTCTAAATGGATATCACTGTCTGAGCGCTCATCAAAGCCCATTAAGTATTGAAATCCTTCGTCTGTTTTATCAACTGCAAAGCGAATAAGCAAGCCTTGTGCATCAGGGTTTTGAGTCGATAGGCCGATCTCTTCGGCTGCATTTTTAGTGATTGTAATCATTTTTATATTGTATAAAGCAACACTGTCCTGCTTCGCAGTTGAAGAATTACTTTATGATTTATCCTTAATAAAATTAACAAACTGCTCAACCCAATGGTTGCCACCAACACTTCTAAGGTGTGAGTAAGTCGCCAATAGATTGTGTTTTAGAATGCCATCAAACTTATTATCCACACCCACACCCCGTAAAACCTCATAGGCATAATGGGTTTTAGGGTCAATATTTTCTAATTTAGAATAATGAAACTCATGCGCAGAAATTTGCTTAGCAACCCCATTCCAAGGATGCTTGTCTGTTGGTGCTAGTTGTACATAGCCTCGGCCAATTGGCTTGGGTGTCATAACGGTATCAGCCTCGATGACGCCAGCCATTTTGTGTGATTTACCTTGATGAGTAATTTGTCGGCTCAAATACATCAAGCCGCCACACTCAGCATAAGTAGGTAAGCCTGCTTCAATTTTGGTTTTAATATCGGCTAACAAAGATTGATTTGCTGATAACGCATCAAGCTGCATTTCTGGAAAACCACCACCAATAAACAAAGCATCGGCTTTAGGCAATTGACCCTCTGTTAGCGTATCAAAATACACCAAGTTAACGCCTAGGGATTCAAAAGTATTAAGGTCATCCGAATAATAAAAACCAAAAGCGCTGTCTTTCGCTACTGCGACTGTAAGTGTTTTTGTGGGGGTGTTGACCACGGACGATGAAGATTTAATCGTTGTTTTGTTTGATGTTAGTAATACTGATAAATCAACTTGATCCGTAATATGCTTAGCGGTACGATCAATAAAATTTTG
>CAZKWW010000132.1:0-3046 GCA_964556635.1 uncultured Candidatus Ruthturnera sp. | reverse complement strand
ACCACTCGGGCGATTTCGTCGTCGTCGACAAAGGCGCCGTGTACACGTGTCAGGTGTGAGACACCTGGGGTCATGTAAAGCATGTCGCCCATGCCGAGTAGTTGTTCTGCACCACCTTGATCAAGAATGGTACGCGAGTCAACTTTTGAAGAAACTTTAAAGGCAACACGAGTCGGCACGTTGGATTTGATTAAACCTGTAATAACGTCCACACTTGGGCGTTGTGTGGCGATGATTAAGTGAATACCAGCCGCACGCGCTTTTTGTGCCAGGCGTACAATGAGCGCCTCTACGCGCTTGGCTTTGGCGCGGTCTTCTTGAGCGAGTGCGCCGAGCATATCGGCATATTCATCAATCACTAACATAATCAGTGGCAATGATTCTAGTTCAGGTGCGCTTTCACCTTCTTCTGCTGTTTTTTCGTTAAAAGAAGGGTCTAATAATGGCTTACCCTTGTCTTTGGCTTTTTTGAGTTTGTCATTAAAGCCTTCGATATTACGTACACCAAACTTTGCAAGTAAGGAGTAACGACGCTCCATTTCATTGACACACCACCATAGGGCAGAAGCCGCTTGGTTCATATCGGTTACTACTGGGGTGAGCAGGTGTGGAATATCAGCATAGCAGGCCAGCTCAACAATTTTAGGGTCAATCATGATCATGCGTACCTGGTCAGGCTTAGCCTTGTAAAGTACACTCAAAATCATGGCATTAAGGCCAACAGATTTACCCATACCGGTAGCGCCGGCGACCAATAAATGCGGCATTTTTGCCAAATTGGCAATCACTGGATGGCCATTAATATCTTTACCCAGGCCCATGGTTAACATGGAATCTGATTTGGCGAATGTTTCAGAGGCGAGGATTTCTTTTAGGCCAATCATCTCACGTTCGGCATTTGGAATCTCTAAACCAATGACCGGCTTGCCAGGAATAACATCAACAATACGCACGCTTTCTACTAACAAGGCTCTGGCCAAGTCTTTGTTTAGATTCATGATTTGCGAAACCTTAACGCCAGGTGCCAGTGAGAGTTCAAACTGGGTGACTACTGGACCAGGGGTAACCGTAGTAATAGCGACGTCAAAGCCAAAATCTTTGAGTTTGAGCTCCACTTGGCGCGACATCTCTTCAAGTGCTTGTTCGGAATAGCCTGCAGTATTGACACTGATTTCATCAAGTAGGGATAAGTCAGGCAAACCACTCAGTGCCTTGGTGTTAAATAAGTTAGAAGAGGCAGGTGCAACTTTTTTGATTTTTTTGTTAGGTTTGATCTTGGCAGACTTAACCTTGGCCATCACACTGGGTTTTGGCACAGATGTTTGCTTGGGTGTAATGACAACTTTAGCGGCTTTCTTTGCTTTTGATTTTTCTCTAAAGGCTTTAAATTTGGCTAGCAGCGCACCAAGCACGCCGCCAGTTGAAGTGAAGATGTTTGCCCAAGAAGCACTACTGGCAATGCTAAAACTAATCATCATGATACTTAAGTAAACAATGAATGAGGCAGACCCGAAGAGCGTACCAAAATAGCCATGCATTAGATAACCAATATCGCCACCGGCAATAGGGCTACCTCCACTAAGAGGATCGGGCGCATCAATAGTTAAAAGTGCTGATGTAAATAATAAGAGAATAATGAAAGCAATAAAGCGCACAACAATAACAGTACGCTGTATGGGCGTTTGTGCGGTATTTTTATGAATATGCCACCCTAAATAAATAAGTGAAAATGGTATTAAATAAGAAGTGTAACCAAATATTGATAAAGAGAAGTCGCTAAGGTAGGCGCCAACAGTACCAGCTTGGTTGATAACATAAGGGTTTAGTGTGTCAGAACTAGAATAAGGACTTTCTTGTGGTGAATGCGTAAAAAGCGCCAACAGATATATTAGTCCAAGTGCGGCAAGTGCTATAAACAGCACTTCATTTATCGCTCGAGATCGAGGTTTTTGTTGGGTTTTTCTATTGCTTGAGGTGGTATTTTTTTTCAAGGCGATTTCAGCTTGCTTTATAATGTTTCAGATATTGTGTATAAGTATAAAGGATTGGTATTTAAATGAGTGAAAATAAACATTGCAAAACGTTGATTGTTGGTTCGGGCCCTGCGGGCTATTCTGCGGCAGTTTACGCAGCAAGGGCAAACTTAGACCCTGTGATTGTAAGTGGCATGGAGCAAGGTGGGCAACTCATGAGCACTACCGAAGTTGATAATTGGCCAGGTGACAATGAAGGCGTACAAGGGCCTGATTTGATGGCGCGCATGCAACAACATGCCGAGCGTTTTAATACACAAATTATTAATGACTATATTACCGAGGTTGATTTTTCCTCTCGTCCATTTACATTGAAAGGTGCAGCCACAACTTATACAGCAGATTCAGTAATTATTGCCACTGGTGCAAGCGCGCGCTATTTAGGTCTAGAATCAGAAGAAGCGTTTAAAGGTAAGGGTGTGAGTGCTTGTGCTACGTGTGATGGTTTTTTCTACCGCGGACAAAAAGTGGCGGTAATCGGTGGCGGTAATACTGCAGTTGAAGAGGCATTATTTTTATCCAACATTGCAGACCATGTCACCATTGTGCATCGTCGTGATAAGTTTTCATCTGAAAAGATTTTGTCTGATCAGTTAATTGAAAAATCAAAAAACGGCAATATCAGCATTGAATACAACCATAATCTTGATGAAGTATTAGGCAATGATATGGGTGTTACAGGTTTAAGATTAAAAGACAACGATGGCAACACCAAAGAGATCGACGTACACGGTGTGTTTATTGCGATTGGTCATACACCAAATACCGGTATTTTCGAAGGGCATTTAGAGATGAACCACGGTTACATCCAAGTACAAAGTGGCACGCAAGGTAATGCCACACAAACCAGTGTTGAAGGTGTATTTGCAGCAGGTGATGTGGCAGACCATATTTACCGACAAGCCATTACTTCGGCAGGCTCAGGCTGTATGGCAGCACTAGATGCTGAGCGATTTTTAGGCGAGTAGTTTTTAAATTACCCGTTAATTTATCGGTATAATTTGCATTTTCTG
>CAZKWW010000131.1:0-3052 GCA_964556635.1 uncultured Candidatus Ruthturnera sp. | reverse complement strand
ATTAATGGCAATATGACCAAAACCGCTACCAACTTCGTAACTATCTTTACCCCAATTGTAAGTTAGCTCTAATGCTGGGTTTTCTGACTCTGGTCCATAACCTAAAAACGCCAATGTAAATTCACCCTTAGGGTAGTCTTTTTGGCGCAACAAAGTCATACCTAAAACCTCTACGTAAAACGCAATAGATTTGTCCAAATCCCCGACTCGTAGCATTGTGTGCAAAATTCTCATAGTAAATCGTTATAATCCAAATATTCATTATTATAAACACCAAACGAATGACAGACACACTCAGCCATTGGGACAAAGTTTACCAAAGCAAAGATCACACCCAGGTCAGCTGGCATCAAGATCATGCCACCCTATCGTTTGATTGGATCTTAAAATATACTCAAAAAAATGACGCTATTATTGATGTAGGCGCTGGCGTGTCGATACTGGCTGATAATTTATTAGATGAGGGTTATGCTGATTTATCCCTACTAGAGCTCTCACCTACGGCTATCAAAGCCACACAGGAGCGCTTAAAAGCTCACACTGCTAAAGTGAGTTTCTATAATAAAAATATCCTAAATTTTCAACCTGACACTCAGTTTGACTTATGGCATGATCGTGCAGTTTTTCACTTTTTAACCAATAAAAAAGATCAAAAAACTTATATTGAAAAACTTAGTCAATATTTAAAATCTCAAGGTTATTTTTTACTAGCTACCTTTGCCCCAACAGGCCCAAAACAGTGCTCAGAGTTAGATATTGTGCAATATGACAAAGACAAAATCACCCAATTGCTTGGAGAAGGATTTAGGCTTATCAAAACTACCTCTGAAACTCATCCTCACCCAAATGGTAGTACGCAAGATTTCAATTATTTCTTATTTCAAAAAGACTAAAAAATTAGCAAATTTTTAATATCTACCTAATTCACTGTCAAAAACAACTAAAAATTAAACAAAAACACCCTATTTACTAGATTTTTAAGCGCTAAATCAAGCCTTGAATAAAAATTTCAGAAATTATTGAAATCACCTTATAAAGTGATTTTGTCAGCGCGCAATTCTTGTAAAGCGTTGTTTTCATCGATAAAAACCAAATACTCTATACCTGATTTAGTAATAATATCTTTAGGCTGGATGGTTTGTGCATTACCATCGATAATGACTTGCATTGATTGGCTGCGCATAATTGCCAGCTCATAAAGACTGTGCGCTTCACAAGAAATTCTTTGATAATCACTCATGGTGTTTTAATGAGTGATAATTTGTCTTCTCGAGTCATGGATTTGATTTCATATTCTCGCTTAGAGGCAGTACTTCTGTCTTTGACATTTTCTTGATACACTAGCTTGCATGGGCCATTAGCTCGAGTGTATTTAGCGCCTCCGACTAGCTCGCCATTGTGTTGCTTAATACGTTTTTCTAAATGGTTGGTGATGCCACAATACAAGCTATCATCAGCGCAGCGTAACAAATAAACTACCCAAAGACTTTCATTAACCATTTGTACAAACATTAAAGCACATTGTGAGCATTCTATCTTAAAAATTGTTATAAACTAAGTGTATGTTAAAACTACTTATCACTCTATCTTTATTGATTACCGAGAATCTCTACGCAGATGATATCGACCAAAGAATCTTAATTGATGGTGAAGTTTTATACACTGAAGAATGTCAAAAATGCCATGATAATAGCTTGGTGCCTATCAGTGACGAAACCTCTATGCAATCGCTAGATGATATTAGATGGCAAATATCAACTTGTGTGGGTGCGCTGGGTATTTTTTGGATGCCAAACGATGAAGAAGATGTGGCTCAATATTTAAATCATGATTTCTTTCACTTTGAAAACACACCAAAACCCGATAGCTAAAGCATTTTATTTCTATACTTGCTAGATGATTTTATTGGTATAATTGCACAGTTTTATCCATCTTTATACGCTAATGGAAAAGACATACAATCCCGAACAAATTGAGGCGAAATACCGCTCACTTTGGGAAGATAAAAATCTATTCTCTTCCGATTCAAACGCCACTAGCGAAAACGCCTATTGCATTATGCTGCCACCACCGAATGTGACGGGTAGTCTACACATGGGTCATGCTTTCCAGCATACAATTATGGATGTATTAACTCGTTACCATCGTGGTAAGGGTGATCAAACGCTTTGGCAACCGGGTACAGATCATGCAGGCATTGCCACACAGATGGTGGTTGAGCGCCAGCTTGCGGCACAAGACATCACCCGCCACGATGTTGGTCGTGACAAATTTATTGAAAAAATTTGGGATTGGAAAGAACACTCTGGTGGCACCATTACTTCACAAATGCGCCGTCTCGGTGCTTCGGTTGACTGGGAAAGAGAACGCTTTACCATGGATGACGGGCTCTCAGATGCGGTACATAAAGTCTTTATTCAGCTTTACAACGAAGGTTTAATCTATCGTGGTAAACGACTGGTGAACTGGGACCCTGTACTACATACAGCTGTTTCTGATCTTGAAGTGATCAGCACAGAAGAGCAAGGCTCTTTGTGGCATATGCGCTACCCTATTACTGATACTGATGAGGTGATGGTAGTGGCTACTACGCGCCCTGAGACCATGCTCGGTGATAGTGCGGTTGCCGTACACCCAGAAGATACTCGCTACACACATCTGATTGGTAAAACCATTGACCTGCCACTCACTGATCGAAAAATAAGCATCATTGCTGATGATTATGTCGATATGGAGTTTGGTACCGGTTGTGTAAAAATCACCCCTGCTCATGACTTTAATGACTATGAAATGGGCCAGCGTCATGATTTAGACGTTATTAACATCCTAACAGATGATGCCAAAATTAACGACACGGTTAAAAGTGCTTACGTCGGTATGGATCGATTTGACGCTAGAAAGCAAATGGTTAAAGATTTGGACGAACAAGGCTTACTAGAAAAAATTGAACCGCACACTTTAATGGTGCCACGTGGTGATAGAACCAACGCAGTAATTGAACCTTATATGACTGACCAATGGTTTGTTAAGATTGCACCACTTGCTGAGCCTG
>CAZKWW010000130.1:0-3056 GCA_964556635.1 uncultured Candidatus Ruthturnera sp. | reverse complement strand
ACAAGTGTGGAATCTGGCTATTGCAATGGATCAACGAAAAATCCGACTTATCAGGATATTTGCACAGGAGCGACAGGCCATGCTGAAGTAGTAAAAATAGAATTTGATGAGTCTGTGGTTTCTTTTAAAGATTTGCTTCAAGTATTTTTTGCTACGCATGACGCCACCACACTTAACCAGCAAGGTAATGACAAAGGCACGCAGTATCGATCGGCTGTGTTTTATGCAAATACTGAGCAACAAACCCAAGCCAAACAGTTTATTGAAAAATTAGGCGATAATATTGTGACTGAGGTAACTAAGCTAGCTGTGTTTTATCCAGCTGAAGATTACCATCAAAATTATTATAATAACAACCCAAACCAGCCTTATTGCGCCATGTTAATCACACCAAAGTTGGATAAATATTTCAAATGAACGACCAAGATTTATTAAGATATTCTCGTCAAATTATCTTGCCAGAAGTGGGCATAGAGGGGCAACAAGCGTTGCTAGACTCAACCATGCTGCTAATTGGCATGGGTGGACTAGGCTCGCCAAGTGCTATGTATCTTGCCGCTAGTGGCGTGGGGCATCTGATCATTGCAGATTTTGATAAAGTAGAAATTTCTAATCTTCAGCGCCAAGTTATTCACCATACGGATGATATTGGCAAGTTAAAGGTTGATTCTGCTAAGGCTAAAATGTTGGCAATTAATCCAGATATTAAAGTCACCACGGTAGAAGTATTAAATGATGACAATCTTGCTGATTTGATCGCATTAGCCGACGTAGTGCTTGACGGCACAGATAACTTTGATACACGTTTTAAAGTCAATCAAGTTTGTGTTGAGCAAAAAACACCACTTGTTTCGGCAGCGGTCATTCGTTTTGAAGGTCAATTGTCGGTGTTTAAAGGCTATGAAGCCAATCAACCTTGCTATCAATGCTTGTATTCAAAAGAGGGTAATAGTGATGAAAACTGCACGGACAATGGCATTTTAGCGCCGGTGGCAGGCATGCTAGGAACCATGCAAGCACTGCAAGCAATAAAAACAATCTTAAATCTTGGTGATCAGCTGGCAGGTAAACTCATGATTGTCGACGCACTAGATTTAACCTTTAGAAGTGTCAAGATTAACAAAGACAAATCTTGTACAATTTGCAATCAAACTTAAATAAATAATATAATGAAAGCACTAGTCAAAAAACACGCAAAAAAAGGTATTTGGTTAGAAGATGTTGAGATGCCAGAAGTTGGCAATAACGATGTTCTAGTTAAAATTAAAAAGACCGCTATTTGTGGTACTGATATCCATATTTACAATTGGGACGAATGGGCGCAAAAAACCATTCCTGTACCGATGACTACCGGCCATGAATTTGCTGGTGAGATTGTAGAGCTTGGCTCAAATGTAACTGATTTACAAATTGGCGATATTGTTTCTGGTGAGGGTCATATTACTTGTGGACGCTGTCGTAATTGTTTAGCAGGGCGTAAGCACCTTTGCCCTAACACCATTGGCATTGGTGTTAATCGTACCGGTTGTTTTGCCGAGTATTTGTCAATCCCTGCTGAGAATGTTTTTAAACCGTCACAAGAGATTTCAACTGATTTATTAGCGTGTTTTGATCCCTATGGTAATGCAGTACATACAGCACTTTCATTTAACATGGTGGGCGAAGATGTGCTTATTACCGGTGCAGGGCCAATTGGTGTCATGGCAGCGATGGTTGCCACTCATGCCGGTGCACGTAATATTGTAATTACCGATATTAACCAGTATCGCCTAGATTTGGCTAAAAAAGTCGCGCCTAAAGTAATCCCAATTAATGTCGCTAAAGAAAATATTTCTACTGAATTTATGCAGAATTTAGGCATTTTTGAAGGTTTTGATGTTGGTCTAGAGATGAGTGGATCACCTCATGCGTTTGGCGATATGCTTAATCTTATGATTAATGGCGGTAATGTCGCCATGTTGGCAATTATGCCTTCAGGTTCAGGCATTGACTGGGATCAAGTGGTATTTAAGGGGCTAACGATTAAAGGCATTTATGGGCGTGAGATTTTTGAGACTTGGTATAAAGGCTCAATGATGGTGCAAAGTGGCTTGCCACTTGAAGATATCATTACTCATCGCTATCATTACACTGATTTCCAAAAAGGCTTTGATGCAATGTTGTCAGGTGAGTCAGGCAAGGTAATTTTAAATTGGGAAGATTGATATGAGTTTTAAAAGTGCAAAAGACAGTATTGCTAAAGATCTAAAAGAAATTGAAGCGGCTGGTCTTTGGAAGACTGAGCGCGTAATCGCCTCGGAGCAAAAAAACGATATTACTTTAGAAGATGGCTCTGAAGTTATTAATATGTGTGCCAATAATTATCTAGGATTGGCTAATAATTCCGAGGTAATTCAAGCCGCAAAAGATAGCTTTCACCAGTGGGGTTTTGGCCTTTCGTCAGTGCGTTTTATTTGTGGCACCCAATCTATTCATAAAGCACTTGAAAGCAAAGTAAGTGAGTTTTTAGGTATGGAGGATACTATTTTGTATGCCGCTTGTTTTGATGCTAATGCTGGGCTATTTGAAACTATTTTGACCAATGAAGATGCGGTTATATCTGATGAGCTTAATCATGCCTCAATTATTGATGGTGTGCGCCTATGTAAGGCAGCACGCTTTCGTTATAAAAATAACGATATGAATGATCTTCGAGCCAAGCTTGTTGAGGCTAAAGCCGGTGGTGCAAGACGTATTTTAATCACCACTGACGGTGTATTCTCAATGGATGGCACAGTGGCACAACTAGACAAGATTTGTGATCTTGCCGATGAGTTTGATGCGATGGTGCATCATGATGATTGCCATGCCGTTGGTTTTATGGGTAAGACAGGGCGTGGTGTGCACGAATATTGTAATGTGATGGATAGGGTAGATATTATCACTGGTACTTTTGGTAAAGCGCTTGGTGGTGCTTCTGGCGGTTATACTTCAGCGCGTAAAGAGATTGTAGATATGCTGCGTCAAAGATCGCGTCCATATTTATTTTCAAATACTTTAGCTCCTTCTATTTGTGC
>CAZKWW010000129.1:0-3059 GCA_964556635.1 uncultured Candidatus Ruthturnera sp. | reverse complement strand
AGAGCAACTTGAAGATTATGCCAGCAGAAAAGGTATTTCAGTCGATCAAGCAGAAAGATTGCTATCGTCTAATTTAGAATAAAATTTACTCCATCTTTACTCTGCTAAAAATTAAGCGTTAACTTCAATCTTGCGAAGCTCTTTAGCTAGTTGATCTAATGATGCGTTAATTAGTTTAAAAGCCCCTTCAGCACCGTACAGTTTAGCTATTTCAAGCGCTTCATTTATAACCACTTTATAAGGCACTTCTATACTGTTTTGCAGCTCATAAGTTGCCAGATACAAAATAGCATGCTCAACTGAGCCTAATTCGTTAGTCTCTCTAGAAATGGTGGGGGCAATCAATGCGTCAAGCTCAGACCTATTTTTAAGAATATTGATAAATAAGTTTGAGAAAAAAGCTTTTGAAATCTTTCCTTCTTTCTGGTTAAGGAATTGTTGCTCAATCTTAAGCACTTCACCACCAGACACTAAGTATTGATAGACAGCCTGAACAACACGCTCACGTGAGCGTTGTTTTGGGGTTTTAAATGCCATAATCTAAAAAGTTTGAGTGTCGGCTTGCTTCATTAAATAAAGCATTTCAATCATTGCCATAGTGGCCTCTTCACCCTTATTGCCCTTATAGCCACCTGCTCTGCCAATGGTCTGATCCATATTCAGTGTTGTCAGTACGCCAAATGTTGTTGGAATTTCATAACTGTAAGACACTTCAGCAATACCTTTTGAGCACTCATTACACACATATACATCATGTGGCGTTTCACCTTTAATCACTGCACCCAAGGTCACAATGCCGTCGTATAGATTTTTGCCATTATGTTGTTGTGCAGCAATACGCTTGGCCAGTAATGGAATTTCAAACGCACCTGGTGCATAAAACACATTAACATTATTTGCATCAATGCCATATTTGTTTAATGTTTCTTGTGCAGAAGTTAGTAATTTATCACCAATATCTTGGTAAAAATAACCCACAATAATAGCAACTTTACTGTCTTTTAGAAAGTCACTATTGTCGTTTTTATCAAATTGAAATTTCATCTAAATCCTTTATTTATTCATCTCTACGTATTCGCTTACTTCCAAACCAAAGCCTTTTAGGCCATGTAGTTTTCTTGGTGAGCCCAGTAGTTTCATTTTCTTAACACCCAAGTCAGACAAAATTTGCGCACCAACACCGTAAGTTTTAATGTCATCGCCACCATCTCTAGAAACATTATCAATATTTTGTAAAATTGACTTGTCGGTTTGCTTTCTTAATAATAACAAAACACCTGAATCCGCTTTAGCAATGTGCTTAAGAGCATCATCTACACCAAAACTATTTGAGCTTTCCTTTAATACATCTTTAAAGGTGTCTTCCATATGAACACGTACACAAGTATCACTCTCACCTGTAATATTGCCCTTAACTAACGCCAAGTGGGTTTCGTTATAAATACTATCTAAGAATGAAACTACTCTAAAAGTACCGTGTTCTGTTTTAAATTCACGCTCATTAATGCGTTCAATGGTTTTTTCATTTTCAACACGGTAAGAAATAAGATCTTCGATCGTGCCCCATTTAATGTTGTGCTTTTTGGCAAAGATTTCTAGGTCATCACGGCGTGCCATGGTGCCATCTTCGTTAAGAATTTCTACAATCACAGAAGCTGGCTCTAAGCCTGCAAGGCGTGCTAAATCACAACCTGCTTCGGTATGGCCGGCACGAATAAGTACACCGCCCGGTTGTGCCATTAGAGGGAAAATATGACCCGGTTGCACGATATCAGAGGGCTTGGCATCAGGTGCTACTGCATCTAAAACTGTTTTAGCTCTGTCTGCTGCTGAAATACCCGTTGTCACCCCTTCTACCGCTTCGATAGAAACGGTAAAGTTAGTGCCATTTACATCATTATTTTGCGCTACCATGAGTGGTAAATCTAGCTGTTTACAACGATCTTGGGTAAGAGTTAAACAGATTAAACCACGGCCATGAGTCGCCATGAAGTTAATGTCTTCTTTAGTACAAGTGGCTGCAGGGATGATTAAATCACCTTCATTCTCACGATCTTCGTCATCCATCAAGATAATCATCTTGCCTTGTTTGTAATCTTCTAAGATTTCTTCAATTGTTGCTTTCATGATGATTTTCCATTTAATAATTGCTCAAGATGTCTGGCAATTAGATCAACCTCAAGGTTGACTTGGTCGCCTGTATTTAATAGCCCTAGCGTTGTAGCCGTTAATGTATGTGGCACAATGTTGACATCAAATATATTAGCCTCAATACTGTTAACCGTTAAGCTCACGCCATTAATGGTGATTGAGCCTTTTTTAGCAATGTATTTTACCAAATTCTGCTGCGTGCTTATTTTAAAACGGGTTGATTCGCCTTCAGTAGTTTTATCCACGACCTTACCCTGCCCATCTACATGGCCACTAACGATGTGGCCATCAATACCTTGATTAAGTCTTAGGGCTTTTTCAAGATTGACTTTGTCACCTTGTGACAAATCACCAAAAATAGAGCAGTTTAGTGTTTCTTGTGAAAGATCTGCTTTGAAGCTATTGTCAGTAATTTCAATGGCAGTTAGGCATACGCCATTCACCGCAATACTGTCGCCAATGGCAACATTAGAGAAATCTAGCTCATCTGAGGCAAAACTAAATACCGCACCTTTATCATGCGCAATCTTGGTTTTAATTTGACCAATGGCTTGAATAATGCCTGTAAACATAAAGAATGTTGACTATATTAAAGAGTGTTAATTTTACGCTAGTTTTTGGAGGCGCCCTATAGTAACTCTTTGTTTTCAAAGCAATAACAAAAACTTGCGCCTAATAGCACAATCATCCATGCCAGATAAACCCAGAGCATTACCAATAATAGTATCGACAAGGTGCCATAAATTAGCTCATAAACTGGGAAGTATTGAATATAGGCAAACATCGCATATTTAATAATTTCTAAGCCTATTGCGGCAATAACACCTGCTTTCAATGCATTGCTAAAACGCACGCTTTTTAAAGGTACGGCGTAATACAAAATTGCAAAACCTAGACTCGACAAAACA
>CAZKWW010000128.1:0-3071 GCA_964556635.1 uncultured Candidatus Ruthturnera sp. | reverse complement strand
ACCAATATACCCCTTTGAATATTGGCGATGAATTAACGCTAGATGCGTATGCTGCTCATCATTTGGCTAAAGTGTTACGCTTTCCGCAAGGACAAAGCATCACCTTGTTTAATGGCGATGGGTTTAATTATACTGCTGAGGTACTTAAGGCCAAAAAAGACTGTGTGGTTAAACTCTTAAATAAAGAAGAAAATACATCTGAATCAAAGCTGAATTTAACCTTGGCACAAGGCGTGGCTAAAGGTGAAAAAATGGATTTTTTAATACAAAAAGCCGTTGAGCTAGGTGTAAGCACAATCGCTCCTATTTTGACTGAGCGCTGTGTGGTGAAACTCAGGGGTGACAAACTAAAAAAACGTCAATCTCATTGGCAAAAAATTGCCATTGGTGCTTGTGAACAATCAGGTCGGTCTGTTGTGCCAGAAGTACTGACCCCGATAAGCTTGGATGAGTTTTTGCAACTGCCAACTGACAATGGTTTTGTCTTGCATCATCGAGCAGAACAAACACTTATGGATATGTTGCCAACTAATGAGGCGTTGATTTTAATTGGCCCAGAAGGCGGTTTAAGCGAGGCAGAAATCACCCAAGCCACTCAAGCTGGTTATCAGTCGTTGTTGTTGGGTTCTCGTGTACTCAGAACAGAGACCGCATCACTAGCAGCCATTGCAAACATGCAATTGTTATGGGGTAGTTAGCAGCTTCAAAGCATCCTGAATTGGGTTAAGTACATTGGCTAATTTTTTACGAATGGCTGATCCAGCCAAACCGTGGGCAGAAATCGTACTCACAGCTAACCGTTCATTAACACCCGCAAGTAATAATCGCGCTTTAATTTTTTCATCATCCAAGCCTAGTGTTTCTAACACGGCTTGCGCTTGATTTTGCAAAGCGTCAATTTGATCCAAAGGTTGAATCATTGGGTGTGATAAACAAGCGCCCAATACTTCTAGTGTGCGATATAAAACGTGTTCTTGGTTGATTTTTTTTAAAATGTGAGCGATGGTTTTTAGCATAATTTGACCTTGCTCAGTACTAACACAATCAAGCTCTTTACTGTTTAAGTTGAGTGCCACAGTGTTGTCATTATTAGGCAGGTTGTCTTTCATGCGTTCGATAAAGCCGACTAAAAATGCGGTTTTTCTCATGCCTTGTTTCCACAATTTGTCTTTAGCTTCTTGTGAGATTAAATCGTCTTGCAAGAGTAGGTTGGTGGTGTCAATTAGCTGAGCCGTATCATCGGTAAAAGGTAAAAACTCTAACAAATAATGGGCGATTTGCTTTCCAACAGCGTGTTTCACCACAAAATCTCGCGTGAGTAAAAAGCGCCCAATTTCTGCTTGTTGATCGGTATTGGTAGCACACCACCACACCAAATCTAGCACTTCATCGTCTAAGTTTTTAGAGTTAGCCACGGCAACTACTGCCTCAATATTGCCAATTTTCAATAATGCTTTTAAGTTGTTTGAGCTGACTTGCCCCATTCGTGACCAACGCTTAAGATACGACGGATAACCACCCATACTGCCCAACACTTGGCTGACTAAAAGTTTTTGTACTGCTTGGATATACTTGCTACTATCAGCATCTGGATTAAGCGTAATGGTTTGCTCTTTTTTGTCTTTTGTCAGCCCAACAACGACCAATTTATAAACATCCACTCGAATTGCTACACACGTTGAAATTAGCACATTAAGCCTAAGTGTATCTTCAGGTGTTAGCATTTAAGTATCGGTTAAGTTTTGAGAGTGAACGAGAATCTATGGCGTCTTTAAAGATCACAACTGATTCTTTTCCAGCACTAATTATCACCAAAAATCGCGATTGATATGCCGGATAAAACCAAGGGTATTGTTGACTAGATTGGTTATTTTTTTCTATTGCAATTTGTTTTTTATTGAGCGTGATTTTGGTAATTGAATTGGGCTTTGTGAGTAAGATGTTTTTAGGTAAGAAATTAACCAACCATAGTGACAAAACAAGACTAATGGCCAAGCTTAACCAAAGGCTGTAAAAGTAATGCCAAGCACTAAAAAGACTTAATAAATAAACACCAAGACTAATAGCTAAGTAAATTTTCGATGTTTTTATTTGGACAACCAATCCATCGGATTCGTTAGTCATCGTCGCCTAATTCAGACCCTATTTATCGAGAACGATCAAAAGCAGCACGCATTGAATGAGACACAATCATCTCAAAGTTTTGATCTTGGAAACTCTCAATTGCTGCTTGTGTAGTGCCATTTGGCGAGGTAACTTTGGCGCGTAATTCATGTGCAGAATCTTCACCTTTGCTGGCCATCATGCTAGCACCAAGTGCAGTTTGAACACTGAGTTGTTCGGCAGTTTTTTCGTCTAAGCCTAGTGCCACCCCTGCTTTAGCCATCGACTCAATTATTAAAAAGAAATAAGCTGGGCCACTACCTGAGAGTGCAGTGACGGCATCTAGCATTTTTTCATCTTCCACCCACAAGCATTCACTCACCGCACCGAGTATTTGCTCAGCCAGCGTTTTTTGGTCATCACTCACCGCAGCATTTGCCATCATCCCAGTTGCACCTTTGCCTAATAAGGCTGGGGTATTTGGCATGGTGCGTACAATCGCCGTATTACCACCTAGCCAACGATTAATATCTGTAGCTCGCACACCCGCGGCAATTGAAATCATTAAAGGCTGGTGGTCAATATGTGTTTGCAGCTCTTTGCAAACGATAGATAATATTTGTGGTTTGACTGCAAATACAACAACATCGCATTGACTGGCCAACTCAGTATTGTCCGTAAAAACTTCAAGGTTAAATTCAGCTTGTCGTTGGGATAATAGCTCGGCATCGGTATCGCTTAACTTAATGTTTTGCGCATTAAAGCCGTTATTAATTAGGCCAGAAATTAGTGCATAAGCCATGTTGCCCGCACCAATAAAACCGATTGTTGTAGAGTTTTGCATTAAAATATCTCAAACATAATAGGTTGCATATTCTACCTAAATACTACCTGTTAACAATACAAGGATAACAATGAAAAAATTTAACCCAAAATTAATCATGATTGATGTCGATGGCACTTTAGTC
>CAZKWW010000127.1:1473-3077 GCA_964556635.1 uncultured Candidatus Ruthturnera sp. | reverse complement strand
GAAAGAAATGTCATTTTATTTTCCTTATTCAATTTGATAATTATTATGTTTAATTTAGAGATAATAAAATTTTATAGCATATATTGTTAAAATAATTTATGAAATTTAATTATTATTCAAAATTATGATAGTCAAGAATTAAACTAATCAGTAATTAATTCAACCTCCTACAACTTATTGGAAACACTTTCAACCTTTTGGCTAGGCATTATCCTTTTAGGCTTAATCCTAGCTTCTGCCTTTTTCTCTAGCAGCGAAACCTCGATGATGGCGATTAATCGTTATCGCCTAAAGGCGTTGAGTAATCAAAACAATGCTCAAGCTAAACGCACCGAAAAATTATTAAACGACCTTGATCACTTAATTGGCACCATTCTGCTGGGCAACAACTTTGTTAATATTTTCGCCTCATCGATTGCCACTATATTAGCCATCAAACTTTGGGGTGAAGGTTCGGTCGTGTATGCATCAATACTACTGACTTTTGTGATTTTGATCTTTGCAGAAACCACGCCTAAAACCTTTGCGGCTAAAAATCCAGAAAAAATCGCCCTACCCGCCTCGATCATTATTAGCGCTTTAATTACACTTTTTAAACCTTTTGTTTGGCTAATTGCAAAACTTTCAAACCTAATTTTAAAATTATTGGGTGTAAAAAACGAATCAAAAACCAATAGTGTTAGCTCAGAAGAGCTCAGAATGGTGGTTAATGAAGCCAAGCCAGTCATTGCTTCTAACTATCAAAAAATGCTACTCAACATTATTGATCTAGAGAAAGTTAAAGTAGAAGATATTATGATTCCTAGACATGAGCTTATTAGTGTTGATATCAATAATCACAGTGAAATCTTATCTCAGCTGGAGCGCATTCAGCATACACGACTATTAACTTTTGATGGCTCAGCAGATAATATTACTGGTGTACTACACATGCGTGATGTGGTTAATTTATACGCCAAAGGTGAATTTAGTATCGACCATGTTATTGAGTTAATTCGTAAACCTTACTTTGTACCTGAAGGCACCTCATTAGCGCATCAATTAGCGCACTTTCAAACACAAAAAAGGCGTCTAGGGCTTGTGGTTGATGAGTATGGTGAAGTTAGAGGTATGGTAGTTCTAGAAGACATCCTAGAAGAGATTGTGGGACAATTCACCTCTAATCAAAACGAAACCATTGAGGAAGTAATCCAGCAAAAAGACGGCAGTTATTTGATTGACCCTAGAATCAGTATTCGAGAACTTAATATTCTGCTAAAAACCAATTTATCAGTCGCCAAAGCAAAAACACTGAATGGTCTAATTTTAGAAACTTTGCAGAGTATTCCAAAGCGTGATATTAGCTTAAAAGTAGATAATGTGCTAATTGAGATTATGCAAATTTCAGACCAAACCATTAAACTGGTCAAACTAACAAAATTAGACTAGCGCCTGCCCCATCCGCACCACTTCTGAGGCTTTAAGATTAAATTGTTGGTCTTGATTTGGCATCAGCAGTATCACAGTAGATCCCATGTTAAATCGGCCCATTTCATCACCCTTCTTTAAAGTAATGTTTTGATCTTGATAATCAAAATGCTGTACTTGTTTTTTATACGGCGCTA
>CAZKWW010000127.1:0-1463 GCA_964556635.1 uncultured Candidatus Ruthturnera sp. | reverse complement strand
GGATTGATTTGACCATGCCACACCGTTTGCATAGAACCTACAAAAATAGCGCCGACCAATACAAAAGCACAGAGGCCGAACTCGGTTTCAAAGTAACACACCACACGTTCATTCCGAGCAAATAAGTTGTCAACATTTTGTGCGGTTTGTTGATTAACCGAAAACAAATCACCCGGAATGTAATCCATTGAAACCAGCTTACCATCATAAGGCATATGGATACGATGATAATCTTTGGGTGAAAGATAAATCGTGGTGAAAAGGCCATTAGCAAATTCAGATGATCGCGGATCATTGCCTAATAATTGACTGGCACTATAATCACGGCCTTTGGCTTGTAAGATTTTTGTATTATTAATACTTCCTACCTGAGAAACAGCACCATCTACCGGACAAATAATCGCACTATCAGCAATCGGCCTAGCATCTGGTTTGAGTGAGCGCGTAAAGAAGTCGTTAAAATGTTTGTAATCCTCAACTTGCTCGCGATTTGCTTGTGACAAGTCAACTTGATAAGCTTTAACAAACCAATGGGTAAATGTGTTTTTTAGCCAAGTATTTTCAATCCTAGCAAAACGAAACATTAGCTTGGAAAGCCAATGTTGTGGCAAAAGGTATTGCAACCAAACCATTAACAGTTCCTCTAATTAAGCTTGCTTTGGATAAACGACAAAGCCTCTTCAAATTTAACTTCGAGCTTATCTGCGTTATTTCTGGCTTTATATTCAACATTACCATTATCAGCGTGAGTGTCGCTTAATACTATTCGATGTGGAATACCCAAAAGCTCACTATCGGCAAACATAATACCGGCACGTTCTTTACGATCATCCAGCAGTACCTCAATGCCAGCTTCCAAACACTGTTGATACAAGGTATCAGCTAAGTCTTTCACGCGGGTGGATTTGTTATAATTAATCGGCACAATCACCATTTGAAACGGTGCAATACTTTGTGGAAAGACAATGCCTCGATCATCATAATTTTGCTCAATCGCAGCTGCAATCACGCGCGTAACGCCAATACCGTAACAGCCCATTGTGGTTGTAACTGCCTTGCCACTCTCACCAATGACATTGGCATTCATGGCTTTAGAGTACTTGTCACCCAATTGAAAAATATGCCCGACCTCAATACCGCGCTTAATGATTAATTTACCTTTGCCATCTGGCGAGTCGTCGCCTTGGATTGCATCACGAAGATCAGCCTCAATAAATTTAATACCTTGCCAATTCGCTCCAGTTAAGTGGTGATCCCACTCATTCGCACCGCAAACAAAATCACACAACACGCTGGCAGAATAATCAACAATCAAATCAATACTCAAACCTTTAACCCCAATAAAACCCTTCTTTAAATCCAGTGACTTAATTTCATCATCCGTTGCAAATTCAAATTCACCCAATAGGTTATTGACTTTAATTTCATTGAGTTCATGATCACCACGCAGTGCTAGTGCTTTA
>CAZKWW010000126.1:0-3117 GCA_964556635.1 uncultured Candidatus Ruthturnera sp. | reverse complement strand
TCCAGTTCGTACCGCCATTATGCTGTTGATTTTAACCAAGATGGTAAGATTGATTTATTTTCAGATCCTATTGATGCTATCGGCTCTATTGCTAATTATTTTGACAAACATCATTGGCACGACTTTGGGGAAATCGCTCGCCCTATTGCACTATCAGATACTCATTTAAAATACGCTAAACGATCCACTAACAAGCCTAAAAAAAATGCCAAATACTGGCGTAACAAGGGTTTAGATATTGACACAGACATTCCTAACAAAACCAAGCTTGCTTTTATTCGCCTACCACAACAAAAAATTGACGAAACCTGGCTTACTTTTTGGAATTTTTACATATTAACCCGTTATAATCACGATAATAGATACGCCATGGCAGCTTATCAATTATCAAAGAAAATAAAGCAACATTTTAATCATAATAATCAATAAAAAAATATGAAATATCAATCACTTACAAAAAAACTATCCACCTTATTTATTGTTGCAATTAGTGTTACTTCGCTTAACCTTCAAGCCGCTATTTTTATTACCCCAAAACAACCTTCTATCAATGCAGCTTCGTATGTAGTACTTGACTACAACTCAGGCGCTGTTATTGCATCAAACAAACCTCATGAAAAACGCGCGCCAGCAAGCTTAACCAAGTTAATGACAGCTTACGTGGTTTTTCAATTAATTCAAGACGGCAGAGCTAGCTTAGAAGATGATGTAAAAATCAGTGAAAAAGCTTGGAAAACCATGGGTTCAAAAAGTTTTGTAGAGGTGGGTAAAACCATCAAACTTAAAGTACTACTTAAAGGCATGATTATCCAGTCAGGCAATGACGCTGCCGTTGCGATGGCCGAACATATCGCCGGCACAGAAGGCACCTTTACCGCTTACATGAATCAATATGCAAAAGAGCTTGGTATGCATAATACTCGTTTTGAAAATGCTTCTGGCCTTGACTATCAAGACCAGCACACCACCGCATCTGATATGGCAAAACTAGCCGCTGCTACGATTAGAGATTTCCCAGAGTTCTACCCATGGTATAGTGAAAAAGAATTTACCCACCATGATATTAAACAGCCGAATCGCAACAAACTTTTATGGAGTGATAATACCGTTGACGGCCTTAAAACTGGCTATACTAAAAAGGCACAATACAATCTAGTTGCAAGTGCCAATCGCATGGATATGCGCCTTATTTCAGTGGTGTTAGGCTCAACTTCTGTTGAAGCACGCACCTCGCAAACACAAAAAATACTAGATTATGGTTTCCGTTTTTTCGAAACTAAAAATATTGGTGAAATTACTAAAAGCATCCCAATCTCCGGTTCTACCAAAGATGAGATCAAAGTTGGCCTTCAAGATTCAAAAGCCATTACCTTGGCACGCGGTCAGTACAAATTGTCTCAACAAGCAATTGAACTTAATGCTGGGTTATCTGCCCCTATCAACAAGGGTGATAGTATTGGTAACTTAGTTATTAAATTTGAAGGTGAAAATCTTGACAAGCTGCCATTAGTAGCACTAGAAGACGCACCTGAGTCTGGATTCTTTAGTCAAATTTGGAACTGGATACTCTCTCTATTTGGGTTTTAATGGTCTATCTTAACGGCGATTTTATCGCAAAAAATAAAGCCTCTATTTCCGTTATGGATAGAGGTTTTTTATTTGGTGATGGTGTTTATGAAGTTATCCCGGTTTACAATGGCAAAATCTTTCGCCTAACCAAACACCTGAATCGCCTGCAAAATAACCTAGACTCTATCCAAATTACTAACCCTTATTCACATGATGAATGGTTTGCCATTCTAAGTAAACTCAGCAGTTTTTCATCTGAATCAGATCAGTCGCTTTATTTGCAAATTACCCGTGGTGCTGACACCCAGCGCAAACACAATTTTGACGAATTAACACCAACGGTATATGTCGAGTCTAACTCACTTACACCCAAAACAAAATCACAACTAGAAGCTGGGTTTTCCGCCCTAACACGTGAAGACATTCGCTGGCATCGATGCGATATCAAATCCACTTCATTATTGGCCAATATTCTCTACGCACAAGAGGCCAAACAACACCAAGTTGAAGAAATAATTTTATCTCGCAATAACGAGATCACTGAAGGCGCAACCTCTAATGTCTTTATACTCAAAGACAACACACTATTCACCCATCCGACTGGCTCAAACATCCTTTCAGGCATCACTCGTGATTTGGTTATCAGTAGCGCTAAAGTTTGCAAACTCGACATACAAGAAATCCCATTTTCATTAGATGATATTCATCAAGCTGATGGGTTGTGGATCTCAAGCTCAACACGTGAGATTATGCCCATCACCCTACTAGATGATCAACCTATTAATCAAGGCGTTATTCATCCGGCTTGGTCGTGCCTGTATGAGCAATACCAACTATTTAAAAATGACTGACCCACGCCTAGACTCACTCACCGACTGGTTAGAGGATTTTTTTGGTGATGAAAACTTTGTCATTACCACCGCTAGCGATGACGCCAGCTTTCGTCGTTATTTTAGAGTTGAGCGTGATAACACCTCTTTTATCGCTATGGACGCGCCACCTGAAAAAGAAAACTGCGAACCCTTTATTCGCATTGCCAAACACCTGACAGCTGGCGGTGTTCACGCACCCAAAATTATTGAAGCCAATCTAGCCCAAGGCTTTTTATTATTAGAAGATTTAGGCAATCAAACCTTCTTAAATGCACAACAAAAAAACTTTGATGCTCAGCATTATAAAAATGCCATTGATGTTCTTATTGATATCCAATCACTAGAAACTGATTCAGCCAACATTCCAGCGTACGATCACGCCCTACTCACCGCCGAGATGCAGCTACTGATCGATTGGTATTTGCCAGCACTGAGCAGTGAACAACACACACAATTACAAGCCATTTTTGATTTACTTAGTGATAACGCACTAAGCACCGATCAAGTCTTTGTACACCGTGATTATCACGCGCGCAACCTAATGCTGTTAGCAAATAACGAACTCGGTGTTATTGACTTCCAAGACGCAGTCATCGGCTCAAATACTTATGATTTGGTCTCACTGCTTAAAGATGCTTATTTCGAACTAAAACCATCCGAAGTGCAAGCCTTGCTT
>CAZKWW010000125.1:0-3136 GCA_964556635.1 uncultured Candidatus Ruthturnera sp. | reverse complement strand
CCAAAGCGACCAACAGTAATGATTTGTGTCTTTTTAAAACGTGTCGGTAAGTAATTAGCGGACCACCTTGATTGAGCAATAGCCAAGTAAGCAAGACAGTCGTCATAAAGCCACCTGCAAGGTGTATAGTTACAATCCCAGGGTGTACTAATAGCGTAACCGTCCACATACCAAAAGCACCTTGCAGCATCACAAATAATGCAGTAAAGCTTGGTAGCATCATTGATTGGTGGTATTGCGGTTTGCCCCTTAATGCCAAAACAAATAAAATTAAAATAACCAGCCCAAGGGTTGAGGCGGCGTAGCGATGAACCATTTCTTTCCATCCTTTAGCCGCTTCAACTGGCCGGTCATAACCTTCAAGTTTGGTACCGTCCGCTACATCGGGGACAGTTAATTGTCCATAGCAACCAGGCCAATCAGGGCAGCCTAGGCCAGCATCGCCGAGTCTTGTGTAAGCGCCTAAGATCACCACAATAAGCGCCAAGACAATAGAGATTTCTAGTATTTTTTTAAACATGTGATTGTAAAAATTCTGTTCTGATATATGAGACGTATTTTAACGACTAAACCAGTTTATGCAAAGCACTCTTATAAAAAAGCCCCTTGCATAGAAATGCAAAGGGCTTTAGAGAGGCAAGCTGGGTTTGTATTACTTTAACTCACCAATCATACTTTTGTAAGCATGCCACGTTGCGTGAGCTAAGACTGGAATAACAAATACCAAGCCAACAAAGTAAAGGTCGGCTGTTAACACCAACGCACCCAATACCAAGATACCAACCATTGGCACCCAAATAAGCATAATCACCAAGTTTGCCGTTGCTGCTTTTAAGCTAGTAACCACAGCAGTGAATGGGTCGCAGTCTTTGTCTAACACCATTGGAAAGGAGAACCAGCTAATCATAAATGAAGTTAAGCCAACCACAGCAGTAAAGATAAAATAGGTCACCATAAAGCCTGTGTTAGCGCCACTAGTGATGTCTGCCAAAATCGCTTGCACTACCGTTTGGTTTTCGCTCACAATGTTTAAAGAGCCGGTATTAAAGATTGCATAAATTAATGGTGAGAACATCATCCAAGCAATAGCAAGCACAACTAAGATCACCGATAAGAAAATACTTGGGCAAGAGCCGTTAGCTTTAAATGCGGCGCCAAACACAGCGCTGATGTTAGGGCTTTCACCATTTGAAAGCCTTCTTGAAGCATCGTACAGACTCATGGCAGATATTGGACCCAGAACTAAAATAATCACCGCTAATAAGGGTGCGGCCACATCGCCCAGTGTTTCAGAAGTGCTTAGGTAGTCCCATGCGCCGTAAGAAACAACGGTAAATAAAACACCATAAAAAATTGCCAATACTGGCATGGCTAAAAAGTCGCTGATACCTTGTTTTAACCAAGTAAAAGGTGCACTCATATCAACCTGTTTAAGCTCGGCAGTCTTGCCAAGGTTTTCTTGCATTCTTGCAGTTTGTGGTATTGCCATTTTTATAATCTCCTCACGAATTATGTTGTTAATTAACTATGCATTAAATCAGACCTTGATAAGGTTGTCAAGAAGATGTCACAATAATCCATTTAATATTAAAAGAAATTGATTTAAGTCAAGAAATTGATTTTTTTTATGATTTAGATCAAAAAACAGGTATCATTTGCCACAGTTTTTAGTATGCATACGTATAGAAAAACGAATGGTATTTATTTATTTGGAGGATTTATGAAAAGATTAATAGCTCTTTTGAGCGCCCTTTTAGTCTCATCTAGCGCTTTTGCTGAGTGGGGTGTTAACTTAATGCAGGGCGTTACATCGATCAGTAACGATATTTATGACTTACACATGATTATTTTTTGGGTGTGTGTCGCAATCGCAGTAGTTGTATTTGGTGTAATGATTTATTCAATTTACACACACAGACAATCAAAAGGTGCAGTTGCAGCAAAATTCCATGACAATATGACAGTGGAACTTGCATGGACAATTATTCCAATCATTATCTTGGTTGTTATGGCAATTCCAGCAACAAAAGTGTTAATCGATATTGAAAACACTGAAGGTGCTGAGATGAACATTAAAGTTACCGGTCACCAGTGGAAATGGCAATATGATTACCCTGAAGAGGGCATTAGCTTTATTTCTAATTTGGCACAATCTTCTAAAGACGCGGTTAATACTGATGGCGCTAAGCCAGAAAATTACTTACTTGAGGTTGATAAGCCTTAGTTATTCCAGCAGATACACGTATTCGTTTCTTAATCACTTCAAATGACGTAATCCACAACTGGTGGGTACCAGATTTTGGTGTTAAGCAAGATGCTAACCCAGGTTTTATTAACGACGCATGGGCAAAAATTCCTGCAGACAAGACAGGCATATACAGAGGTCAGTGTTCTGAACTTTGTGGTAAAGACCACGGCTTTATGCCAATTGTGGTTGAAGTTAAGTCTAAAGCAGACTACGCAACATGGGTAGCCGATCAACAAGCAGCAGCTAAAGCAGCAGCAGACAGTGCCAACAAAACATGGTCTAAGGCTGAGTTAATGGCGCAAGGTGAAGGTGTTTATAACACTAACTGTGCAGGCTGTCATAAGAAAGACGGCTCAGGTATGCCGCCAATCTTCCCAGCAATGACAGGTTCGCCAATTGCAAACGGTGCAGCGGCTGATCATATCGCTATTGTTCTACACGGTAAGGGTGGTATGCCAGCCTTTAAAATGTTAGGCGATGCAGATCTTGCAGCAGTAATCACTTACGAAAGAAACGCCTTTGGTAACACAGGCAGTGTTGTTCAACCTTCAGATGTTAAATCTGCACGTTAATTAAAGGAGAAATAATATGACGACAGCAACAGCTTCTCACGACGATCACCATCACGGCCCTGAAAAAGGTTTGATGAGATGGGTCAAAACAACGAACCATAAAGACATTGGGTCACTTTACTTATGGTTTGCCTTCACTATGTTATTAGTGGGCGGTGCCTTTGCAATGGTAATTCGTATGGAATTATTACATCCGGGCATGCAATATATTGATCCGCACTTCTTTAACCAGATGACAACCATGCATGGTTTGATCATGGTATTTGGTGCGATTATGCCGGCGATGGTTGGTCTGGGTAACTGGTTAATTCCGATG